>JAZNVE010000203.1:0-3270 GCA_045592665.1 Acutalibacteraceae bacterium | reverse complement strand
CCTGTGGCTCAGACGGTACAAATGCTGAGAAAACTGAGGTCAGAACAACGCTCAGCATCGTAAAAAACGGCATAATAAAGCGGGGATTAATAGAATTAAAAAACGACATAATATCCATAAACAAATCCTCCTGTTTATAACTTTCTCCCGAGCACATTCCTCATATTCTCAGATTAATTATATACTGTAGCCCTGTATATGTCAATCGCACAGTTTTATAAAGGGTTTGTGTATGATTAAGTTAAAACTTTTTTCAACGATTTCTTTATGAAATAAATCGTTGAAAATGCTTTTAGATTATGATAAAATAAAATAATACATCAAAGGAGGTTTCGTCCATGAAAAACAATTCTGGTGCCGGCTCAAAAGTAATCTCGATTATCCTCGGTGCAATCATCGGCGGATTTATGTGGAGATGCAGAGGTGACGGCGGTTTCGGCTCATCGTGGGGACTTTACAGCGTCGGTCTTGTGCTTATGCTCCTCATTTATCACTTCTACGGTAACCGCAAGGGTATGAAATATGAAATGATTCCTCTGGGCGGACTTATGCTCGGATTGAGTGTTACGGGCTACGCTACTGTTCTCGAGCAGCTTGCAGGCGTTGTATGGAGCGACCTGCCTTATTCGGGTGAGATGCTGAACGGTCTTGAACCTGTATTCACAGGTCCGAACGGTGATGTTTATGCACCCATTGACCATATCAGCGGTGCTGTGATAATCTTCCTTATGGCATTCACACTGATTCCTCTTTTTGCATTCTTTGTTACATCTCTTTTTTCAGGCAAAGAATATAAAATCAAGCACTACATAATTGCCGTTGCAGTTTATATGGTATCTCAGACTATTTTCAAAGCATCACTTTCTCATTTTATTATTCAGCTCATAAACCCCGACCAGGTGGCTTACGCGGCAATGGGGCTCGAGGAATGCGGACTTGAATTTTCAAGCCCTATGTCAGCATATATGAGCCATTTCCTCGACAGAGGCTGGACTCAAGATATTCCGTTTTTTGAAAACTACTATATGAGCATCGAGCATATTTCCGACGCACTTGCTGTTTTTGCTCTTTCGGCATATGCCCTCATTTTCCGTAAGGACAAATACACCGGCTTCGGCTCGCTTATTCTCAATCTGCTCACGGCAGTTACAACAACAGTTCTCACGCCTCTCGTTTCAAGCCATTTTGATTCAGGCTTCTTCAAAGGAGTTGAGTTCCCCCAGATTTTCAGGAAATTTGCAACCTGGGGTACATGGGAATTCGTTACGGGCTTTTTCATAGGTCTGTTTGTTATGGCATTTCTTGCGTTTACTGCCGGAAAGAATAAAGAAAACGATACGTGTGATATGTCGCCTCTTATCGCTGACAAAAAAATCAATTTCGCTTTCAACTTTGTTCTGACTGTATTCATCCTCGGTGTGACACCCGGAAGAGCAATAGGCATCAGATTTGCACGGCTTCTTGTTCACACAGGAGTGCTTGCGGATGATGAACCTCTCGGTACAATTCTAACCGTAGTATTATCCGTAATATTCGGCGTGTTTATGATTAAAATAATGAGCAAAAATATACTCGGAAAAGATTCAAATACCTTTGATATGTCTCCGGTCAGATTTGCCAAAATTGCACTTCCGTCATATCTCGGTATGTGTTTTATTGTATACTTTTTCTTTGACAATGTGGGTATCCGCTACATCAAAGAGGATATCACCGTACCGATTATGCTTGTCGCGTCGGCGTTGATTGCAGCGATTTATATTTCGCTAAGAAAAATGCAACAACGTAAAAGAATATTTAGCTATGTTTAACTTTTTGTATCTGTGGAACTGTATGCGGTATAAAAGGGCGAATATGTACTGACGGAGAATTACTTGTGTTATGAACACTCGGACCATCTGAAAGAGTCTGAAAACGTTGATTTATCAAGGTTTTCAGGCTTTTTTATTTCCCTGAAAAATGCCCGTAGGTTTGATTTGGGTTTTATTGGGTAAAATCAGACAAAAACAGGGTTTAAACAGTAAAAAAGGCATTGCAGGAGGTTTATTTTCCGCAATGCCTTTCTTTTTACTCAGAAAACTTTTTCTGAACAGAATTATTCTTTATCACCGAATCCGGGGATGGTAATGAAATTACTTACAGCATCCACGCACGCAGACTGTGAATCATCAAATTCGTGAAAATAAACATTAAGATTTGTTGTGATTTTGCTATGACCGAGCGCTGCAGAAACAGAAGCCACATCGCAACCACTTTTAATAAGTACAGAGGCTGCAAAGTGTCTGCAACAATGAGTTGTAAGAAATCTTATATTATTCTTTTTGCAGAACTTTTCAAACCAGTTTGGCACTGCAGAAAAGTTCGCAGAAAATCCCCTGAAAATATAAGTCCCATTATCAGGACTTTTCAGGTGAATCAGTTTGTTTTCAGACTTTTGGTGTGATATATTATGATTGTAGAAATTCCGAAGGAGGAATTGATATGTCAGATAAAAAAGGTCACTCTTCACCCGGTCTTTTCGGAGACATCAACCACTACGATTCAAGCGGTAAGAAAATCGGTGAAAGCCGTCCCGGACTTTTCGGCGGTTACACAAATCACGATGCAAACGGCAAGAAAGTCGGTCATTCTGATCCCGGATTATTTGGCGGATATACTCACTACGATAACAAGGGACACAAGACAGGTCGCTCTGACCCGGGAATTTTCGGAAGTTATAACCACTATGATGCAAACGGCAGAAATCACAGGTATCGGAAATTACTCAGGCAAAACTACCGTAACCTTTGAGATCGTAGAACAAACCTTCTGGCAGGAAGTCGTGTCTTTCTTCAGAATGATTTGGGACGCAATAAGAGATTTCTTTGTTTCGATATTTGGATAACATAACAATGATATAAAGACAACCCGTGGATTCCACGGGTTGTTCTCGTTTTTATAATCTAATTATTGAGCAATGTTTTTATATGAACTGTAAGAAACATTGCAAAATGTGACAAATTTTGCTAAAATAAAAAAGAGGTGATTATTATGGACTTATTGTTAAGTGGTTTAGCGGAAAAAGTACTTGAAAAGAAAGCTGGAAGTATTGTTAAAAAAGCAACAGGTTTTATAAAAGATGAATGGGAAAAATTTAAAATTGACTCTGATATTTCTTTTTTTAACTATTTGAAAAATTCTTACGAAAAGTATAGTAGAATTAAAACGGTTCTTTATAGAACAGAACCAAAGTATATATATGATTTTTTTGAATATCCAAATTTGCTTAAAAAT
>JAZNVE010000202.1:0-14337 GCA_045592665.1 Acutalibacteraceae bacterium | reverse complement strand
ACTTCATCAGAGCGGTATCTTCCGTTCAAATGAACAGGTTGACGATAGAGTTATGGACTCAAACGACCTTGAAAAAGAACGTGGTATAACAATACTTTCAAAGAATACGGGCGTTCATTACAACGGTGTGAAAATCAATATCGTTGACACTCCCGGTCACGCGGACTTCGGTGGCGAAGTTGAGCGTATTATGATGATGGTTGACGGCGTACTTTTACTTGTTGACGCATTTGAAGGTTGTATGCCTCAGACCAGATTTGTTCTTAAAAAAGCACTTGCTTTAGGTAAAAAAGCAATTGTTGTTATTAATAAAATTGACCGACCCGGTGCAAGACCCCTTGAGGTTATTGACGAGGTTCTTGACTTGTTTATTGAGCTTGGTGCTAATGATGAACAGATAGAATTCCCCGTTGTTTTTGCATCCGCCCGTGACGGTTATGCTTCCCTTGACCATACGGTACGTGAGGGTGATATGAGACCCATTTTTGATTCTATTATCGAAAATATCGACCCGCCCACAGGTGAAATGGACGGCCCCTTACAGCTACTTTTCTCAAGCCTTGATTATGACGATTATCTCGGCAGAATCGGTGTAGGCAGAGTTGAACGCGGTAGTGTCAAGGAAGGTCAACAGGCGGTTCTTTGTAAGCAGGATGGTACAACCGAAAATGTAAAGGTCGTAAAGCTATATAATTTCGAAGGTCTTGCCAGAGTCGAATGTCAAGAAGCAAAAATGGGTGACCTTGTAGCGGTTTCGGGTATTACTGACCTTAATATCGGTGAAACTGTTTGCGATAAAGAGCATCCCGATCCGCTTCCCTTTGTTAAAATAGACGAGCCTACAATTTCAATGAATTTTATGGTTAACGACAGCCCCTTTGCAGGTAAAGAGGGTAAATTTGTTACATCCCGTAATATCCGCGCAAGACTTTTTAAAGAGGTTGAAACAAACGTAAGTATGCGTGTTGAAGAAACTGAAACTACCGACTCCTTTAAGGTTAGCGGCAGAGGTGAGCTTCATCTTTCAATCCTTATTGAAACAATGCGTCGTCAGGGTTATGAATTTCAGGTTTCAAGACCTCAGGTTATTTACAAAAAAGGCCCCAACGGTGAGCTTTTAGAGCCTATGGAGCTTCTTATTGTTGAAGTGCCGGAAAGCTATGTTGGTCCCGTTATGGAAAAAATCGGTTCACGTAAGGGTGAATTAGAAAATATGGATGTGCGTGACGGCGGCTCAACTCATATTGAGTTTAAAATTCCTGCACGTGGTCTTATCGGTTATCGTTCTGAGTTTATGACAAATACCAACGGTAACGGTATTATGAACAACCTTTTTGCAGGCTACGAGCCTTATAAAGGTGATATTCAGATGCGTGAACGCGGTTCAATCGTTGTACACGAGACAGGTGAGACCACAGGTTACGGTCTCTTTAATACACAGGACAGAGGACGACTTTTTGTTGGTCCCGGTGTACCCGTTTATGAAGGTATGATAGTTGGCGAATGTGCTAAAAACGAGGATATTGTTTGTAATGTTTGTAAAAAGAAGCAGATGACAAATACACGTGCTTCCGGTAGTGATGATGCGTTACGTCTTGTGCCGCCCACAACTCTTTCACTTGAACAGTCAATGGAGTTTATCGGCGATGATGAGCTTGTTGAAATCACACCTGAAAGCATTCGTCTCAGAAAAAGAATTCTTTCCAAAGAAAAACGAATGAAGCAACAATTCGGACATAAATAACAGTTTTCCACCGACAACTTGTCGGTGGTTTTCTTTTTTATGTATATGAAAACAGAACTTATAAACAAATACATATAGTCTTTTTTTGTTATAAAAATACATTGAGAAAAAATGTAGTGTATGGTAATATTAATGTGTATTGGCTAATAAAATAGCGGAGGTATATTCTAATGAAAAGGGTTTTAAAGCGGATTTCAATTGTTTTGGTGTGTGCGGTATTGCTTTGTACAAGTGTAATGTCACCTGTAGTATTCGCTGCTTCGGGAGTCTATGAGCTTACTTTTGATAATTTGTTTATATTTGAGGAGTGGGCTAATACTGTGAATTCGGCAGTTGTTACCCCCGGTACACCCGGACAACTCACAACGGATATTACCACGGGTACTTTTAACCTTGTTAATACTTCTGCACAGAATGTAGAAACATATACAGGTTTTGGTAATTCAATCAGCGGTTATTATTATATTGATATTGAACCCGATACCCTATATACGTTTGCTTTTTCTGTGGAACGAACGGAAAGTAAACCCACACAGAATATGGAGTCCTTTGTTTTCTTTTATGATTCAAACGGAAATATTTTAGAGTGGGTTTCATATAACCCGATACATTACGGCTTTAGTGAGTGGGATTTTACAACTCCCTCCAATGCGGAATATATTCAGGTTCGCTTCGACAATAACTGGGCAGATTCCCAGGCGAAGGTTTCGGATATAAGAATTTGTGAATCATCCGTCTATGAATATTCAAAGAATTTGACTTTACGAAAAACATACACCTATTCATCGGGCGCTGTTTATGGCGAACTTCCTGAACCCCAAAGAGAGGGTCTTGTTTTTGATGGTTGGTACACTCAGCCGTACGGTCAGGGTGAAAAAATAACCGCGGATAAACAAGTAGTCGCTAAAAGTTATTCACTGTTTTCACACTGGACTTCTATTGCTGTAAGCGATTTGAATGTAGTATCCTTACCCATTCAACAAAATTACTATTCAGGAGAAAAGCTAAATACAAGAGGTTTGGTTTTGGCTGTTACTTACCCTGACGGAACTAAGGAAAATATTGACGAAGACTTTGTCTGTTCTCCTGAGGTTTTAAATTCAACCGGCAAACAGACCATTACTGTTTCATACGGTAGTGGTTTAACAGAGTTTACTGTAAATGTTGAAGAGTCAAGGGATGCCGATATATTGCTTAATAGTCAAGCTTATAAAACAACTCTTGCGAATAATACCTATACATTCAATTACAATGCAACCACATTTAATCGTTTTGAATTAACCTATTCTTCCGATGCCTATGTTAAAGGAACAATAAACTTCGGTTCGGTTACGGAAGAATTCTTTTTGGAGGCTTCCGACAGCGGTAGCTTTTCCAGCTATATAGACGGATTCCTTGAAGGAACGACTCAGACTAAGGTTGTATCAATTAGTTTTGAGCCTCTTAATAAAGATTTTATGGAGTTTACACTCCATTCACTTGATTTAAGTAAAGACACCGATATCAGCGACGATTACGGTATGGTTTACCTTTCAAGTGCGGATTATAAAATCGGTATCGACCTTGACTGGGGCGGTGCATTGACTTATATGGAGGATTTAGCCAATAGCGTTATAGCGGCACAGAAAAAGCCATTATTCGGTACAAGCACAAACCCTGTTGAAGTAGGTCTTTCTTCTGATTTTAAGAGTTCAACTTTTACAAAATACAATACCAAAAGCAATGTTAACTTAATTAATGCTCACGATACGGGCAGACTTGTTCAGCAATCCTATTACGGTGCAGGTGACTCTACCTATGAGCCCGGTATGTTTGAGGGAGCCGCTTGGCCATATAACCCCGTTCAGGGCGGTAATGTTTATAATGACCCCAGTAAAATAGTAGACTTGAAGGTTACGGATGATTGTATTTATATTAAATGCCGTCCTCTTGACTGGGCTCGCGAGGCTAAATATATAACTCCCACATATATGGAAGCATGGTACACTCTTGAAGATGGTATTATGAGAGCAAATTGCAGATTTGTGGATTTTTCAGGTTATCCCGCATTAACAACCAATCAGGAGGTTCCGGCATTCTATTGTGTTGAGCCTTTGAATAAATTTGTATACTATTCGGGTGGTGAGCCGTGGTCGGACAGCAATACCCCGATTACAAAAGATAGTCTGGAATTCTGGAGCGGTCGTGATGACCAAAATTTCCCGTGTAACGAAAACTGGGCTGCTTTTGTCGGTGACACTTCAAGCGGTTACGGTATAGGTGTTTATTCACCCGGACAGACGGATTTTTGTGCCGGTGTTATGGAGCGCGATACTTTAACATCCTTGGAAGATGATTCAACTCAGTCTTCAGAGCTTATGCCTGGTCAGCCTTTGGCAAACCATAATTCAACATCATATATAGGTGTTATTGATTCAATTCGTTTCCAAAGCTACACACCTATTGCTTACAGTTACTATCTAACAACAGGTGATGTAACCTCAATACGTAATAAATTTAAACCTCTTGCTCAGCAGGAAGAAGATATTTGTGATGCAACCTATACAAACGGATTTTGTGATATGTGCGGAAGATATAAAGCACCCGAGCTTACAGCGGAAGGGGTTTATGAGATTTCTAATATCGGAGAGTTGTATTGGTTCAGAGATTTCGTAAACAACGGAAACGTAAATGCAAATGCAGTTTTAACCTGTGATATTACGGATAACAACGGTGTTCTTTCAAGCTATGGCGTGTTGGCGGGGGATACTTCAAATTTCAGAAATTGGATTCCTATAGGTAATCAGACTTATAAATATAACGGTCATTTTGATGGTCAGGGACACACAATTAACGGACTTTATATGTATGATTCGAGCCTTTCTTACGGAGGTCTTTTCGGTTATACCGCGTTGGATTCGGTAATTGAAAGATTGGGCATTGACGATTCATACTTTTATGGCAACCAATATGTTGGAAGTATTTGCGGTTATGGGAACGGTAAAACAGAAAATTGTTATTCCTTTTATGCAGTTACAAGGGGCAACTCTTATGTAGGAGGTATAACGGGATATAATAACGGTACTGTGAATAACTGTTACAGCGCAGGTATTGTTAAAAGCATTAATAATTATGTCGGTGGTATTGCAGGCAACAAAAACGCTAATGCAAGCTTTTCGAATTGCTATTATCTTTACAGTTCTGTTTCAGATGGTTCTTCTACACTTCAAAATGGCATAGGTACCGTTACAATGGGTAATACAACTGCAGATGTCTCTGGTGCAACCGAGGTTAAAACTGTTGAACAGTTTGCAAGCGGTGAGGTAGCTTATAGTTTGCAGTCAGCTAATTCCGAGCAATTGTGGGGGCAGACAGTTAATATAAGCGGTAACGCACCTGTATTTGATACAAGTGGTAAATACAAGGTTCATGCGGTTACGGGAATGAACACGTATTCCCTTGTTAATATTGGTGATATCGACGATAATGAAGCGATAGATGCTATGGACTATCAGCAGCTTGTAAATCGTTCCCTTTCAAACGATAACCTTACGTATAAAGATATGCATATTTCGGATATCGACGGTGACGGTGCTCTTGATGTTATTGACTGTTCACTTATGGAGAAGCTTATTAACGGTCATAAGGTTACAATAAACGTTTATTTTAAAGGTGATTTTGACTGTGATGGTGTGGCTTTTACACAAGCGGATATTAAAGCCATTAAGAAAGGTCTTATAAATCAGGAAAAATTAAACACTAAGCAAAAATATGCATGTGATTTGAATTTTGACGGCGTTCTTGATATTAAAGATAAGGATATTTTAGTTCAATAAATGATTACAAGTTTATGAATAAGCACAAGGTTTTATTGATTTTATTATCAGTAGAGCCTTGTTTCTTTTTTGTATGATTTATTAAATATGTGTTTCAAATGCGTTTTTAAACAAATTGTAATAGTGTTTTTTGTGTCAAACATCCATTGAGATTTTTTGGGGTATATGGTATTATTACTGTGTATTGGCAATTAAACTGATGGAGGTCTTTTTCAGATGAAAAAAGCTTTGAAGCGCATTTCAATTTTGTGTATATGCGCAGTATTACTTTCAGTAAGCTTCTTAACACCCGTAGCATCTGCGGCTTCAGGGGTTTATGAGCTTACCTTTGATAATCTGTTCATTTTTGAGCAATGGGCAAATCACTCTAATTTGAAAGTCCATACCGGTGATAATACAACGACAAGTACTTTAACAACTGATATTGAAAACGGTAGCTTTGTGCTTACGAACAACACCACTAATACAGAGGTTTTTACATCATTTTCAATGACCTCTGTAGGGGCTTTCTATTCAATGCCTGTTGAAGCAAATACAGAATATGTGTTTTCTTACGTAGCTAACGGAACTACAACGAACTTTGAAACATTTGTGTTCTATTTTGATACCGAAGGAAATTATTTTTCTAATGAAGCTAAAAATGCTTATCAGTACGGACTTAATGAATGGAGCTTTACAACCCCTGAAAATACGGGATATATACAGGTAAGATTTGATAATAATAGTCCTCAGTCCGATGTAACGGTTTCTGATATTAAAATCCGTTCAAAAGCGGTTTATGATTACGCCAAAGATAATACTTACCGTAAAACCTTTACTTATACCGCAGGAGCTACCTACGGTGCGCTTCCTGTACCTGAGAGAAACGGTCTTGTATTTGCGGGATGGTTCACAGGCCCAAATGGCACAGGGGAGAGAATCACATCTTCTACAATCGTTTCAGCCGCGAGTTTTAGTCTTTATTCTAAATGGGACCCAATTGTTGACGGTGACTTAAGTGTTGTTTCACTTCCCGAAAAGCAAGATTATTGTATTGGCGAAAAGCTTAATACAAGGGGTCTTGTTATCGGTGTTACATACCCGGACGGAACAAGCGAAAACATTGATGAAGGCTTTGCTTGTTCTCCTCAAAGCTTTACTTCTGCAGGAACACAGACTATTACAGTTACATACGGTAACAGCACCGCTACATTTGACGTTAATGTAAAGACATCGGAAAATAAGACGGTTACTATAAACGGTACTCAGAAAACAGTTACCGTTGCCAATAATGTTTATACATTTGATTATAGCGGTACGGCTTTTAACAAATATACAGTAAAATATACATCAGATGCTTATGTAAAAGCGGAAATGAGCTTTAATGGGGTTATTGAAGAGTTCTTCTTAGAACCTGCCACCGATGGTGAATTCTCAGGATATATTGATGGATTTATCAGCGGTACAACTCAGACAGCTATTACAAATATAGTCTTTAAACCTCTTGATAAAGATAATATGGATTTCACGTTCACATCCATTGATTTAACCAAGGCAACAAATCCCGGTGACTCGTCGGGTATGGTTTACCTTTCAAGCAGTGATTATAAAATCGGTATTGACCTTGATTGGGGCGGAGCCCTCACATATATGGAGGACTTGACCAATAATGTTGTATCTGCACGAAAGAAGAATTGGATTGGTTCAGCTACAGGAAATACTGAGGTTGGTTTTTCTTCCGATTATCCTACATCGGGTTTTTCTAATAGATACACAACACAGGGTAACGTTAACTTAATCAATGCTCACGATACAGGTCGACTCGTTCAGCAGTCCTACTACGGTACAGGCTCATATCCTTACGAGCCGGGTATGTACGGTGAGGCAGTATGGAATTATAACCCTGTTCAGGGCGGTAACCTTTATAACGAAGCAAGTAAAATTGTAGACGTAAAGGTAAGTGAAAATGAACTCTATATTAAATGCCGTCCTCTTGACTGGGCAAAAGAAGCCGTAGATATTACTCCCTCTTATATGGAAGCCTGGTATACTTTCGAGGACGGTATGATGAGGGCAACCTGTCGATTCGTGGATTTCTCGGGTTATCCCTCGGTTACTACATCTCAGGAGCTTCCCGCGTTTTATTGCGTTGAGCCTTTGAATGATTTTGTTTATTATTCAGGCGGTGAGGCATGGTCAGACAGTAACCAAAAAGTAATCAGAGATGACCTCGGATTCTGGGGTACTGCAACAGATCAGGATTTCATTTGTAATGAAAACTGGGCAGCGTTTGTAGGCAATGGTTCAGGTGGTTATGGCGTGGGTATTTATTGTCCCGGTCAGGAGCTTTTCCATACGGGTGTTTATTATAGTGGTGACGGTGCTACCCATTGTTCAACCCTTACTCCGGCAGAAGAAGACCCAACATCATATATGGGTATTGTTGACTATCTTCATTTCCAAAGCTATAAGCCCATTTCATATTGCTATTATATAAAAACGGGTAATGTTGATACTATCCGTAACAGCTTCAAAACCGTTGCACAAGAAAGTTCGTGTATTTGTAATGCAACCGGCACAAATGGTTTCTGCGATATGTGCGGTAAAGCGGTAGCACCGGAGCTTACAACCGATAAATACGATGTAAACGGCGATGGTGTAAAAGATAACGTTTACGAAATCTCAAATGCAGGTGAGCTTCACTGGTTCAGGGATAATGTAAACGGTGGTGACGTAACTGCTAACGCAGTTCTCGTTTGTGATATTACCGATAATAATGGTGTTATTACAAGCTATGGCACTTTAGCTAACGATACATCCTCTTTCAGAAACTGGACACCCATAGGTAATTCAACTTATAAATATAACGGTCATTTCGGCGGTCAGGGCTATACGATTAACGGACTTTATATGAATGATTCGAGCATTTCACACGGCGGTCTTTTCGGTTATACAAATACATCTGCCATAATTGAAAGAGTGGGCGTTGACTATTCAGCCTTTTCGGGTAATCAGTACATTGGTACAATAAGCGGTTATAATAACGGTAAGATTGAAAACTGTTATTCTTTATACAACGTAATTACAGGCACATCATACGTTGGCGGTATAACAGGCTATAATGCAAAAACTATTAACAACTGTTATAATGCGGGTCTTGTAAATGCTACTAACTACGTTGGCGGTATTGCAGGTACAAAAACAACATCCTCTACTATTTCAAATTGTTATTACCTTATAAATGTTGCAACCGATGGCTCTAATAAAGCCCAGAACGGCATAGGTAATTCTACAAGCGGTTCAGTGACCGCGGATACTGCCAATTCAACTACGGGTAAAACTGTTGAACAGTTCGCAAGTGGTGAGATTGCGTATCTTTTACAATCTGCAAATGCAGAGCTGATTTGGGGACAAAGAACCAATATTTACGGATCTGCTCCTGAATTTGATACAACGGGTCAATATAAAGTTACTTCCGTCAGTGAAGCGAGTGTATATTCATTGGTTGATATCGGTGATATTGACGAAGATGAAGATTTGGATAATCAGGATTATCAGCAGCTTGTAAACAGAGCCCTTGCAGGGGATAAGCTTGAGTTCAAGGATATGCATATTTCCGATATTGACGGTGACGGTGCACTCGACGTTATTGACTGCTCACTTATGGAAACAATGGTAAGCGGTAATAATTCAAAAGTGAATGTTTACTTAAAGGGTGACTTTGACGGTGACGGCGAACCATTTACGCAGGAGGATATAGCTGCAATTAAAAAAGGTATCATTAATCTTGATAAATTAAACACAAAGCAAAAATATGCTTGTGATTTGAATTTTGATGGCGTTATTGATATTAAAGATAAGGATATCCTTACTGAAAAGAGTTACGTTATAAACCCTGTTTTTAAAAATATGAATGAAACAATTGATATGAAGAGTAAAACTGCAAATGTAATTATTCTTTGCGGTCAGTCCAATGCTTACGGTGCAAGTCCTTTAACAAACGAGGTACGCGCAACAGTAGGGAATACGGATTTTTCCAATATTAAAATTAAATATAACAACATCAACAGTGATGACGGTACAAACAACTGGAGAACTCATTATTCAAATAGCGAGTTTGAAACCTTCAGGCTTGGTATAGGCGGTCAGGCGGATATGTGGTTTGGTCCCGAGGTGGGTCTTTCGTACTACCTTGCAACTAACGAGGAAACCAAGGACGAGAATTGGTATATTATTAAATATACCGCCGCAGGTACTTACCTTGGCGGTAACTGGATATATGATACTACGGGTACATACCATAATGCAGTGAACTCCGAGAATGTTAAAAATGGTGTAGGCTCATATCTTGCTGATGGTATGATTAGTTATGTTGATAATGCACTTGATGAAATAGCTAATATTCACGGTGCAAACAATATCAACATATGTTCATTCTTGTGGCATCAGGGAGAAAGCGACTCCTGCGTTAAAGAGTGGGCGGACCAGTACGGTGATTTACAGAATATTCTTGTAAATAAAGTGCGTACAGAGTTCGAGTCAAGGGATGCGGACAATAGTATTGGTTTCGTTGACGGAGGTATCGCCGCTTATAACAGTGAAACCTACTATAATGGTATTACGGGTGCTACCCAAAGCCATAACTCCTGGGTATATTCAGATACGGTTAACACACATAAATCCAATAACGCAAATCTTTGGTATGTTCCCGCTGATACAAGCAAAAACGTAATCAATAAGACTACTGCGGGTCTTTATCAGAACACGACGTCATCAACCACGAAGCTCAATAACTCGATTTGGATAGATACATCAACTTGCATATCTAAATTGGCAAACAATAATGAAAACGGCGAGTATGATGGTGCACACTATTGCGGTGACTCTATGTTCAAAATAGGCATATGGTACGCACAGGGTATGCTCCAGGTGTCGAATTATTAATTTTAAACACCTCAAAGACTTTTTGGAGTCTTTGAGGTGTTTGTTGTCTTGAAAAAGATTTTTGAAAATACTTGACAAAACTGTCTATTGTTGATAGACTAAAAGTATGGTCTATCGGTAATAGACATTTTTCGAGAAGGTGATTCTTTTATGTCGGATTTAAAATTAGGTATGGTTGAGGCTCGTTTTGCCGATATTGTTTGGGAAAATGAACCTTTAATAACAAAGGAACTTGTTTCGCTTTGTGAGAAGGAGCTTAATTGGAAAAGAACAACTACATATACGGTTTTGAAAAAACTTTGTGAAAGGGGGATTTTCAAAACCGAAAATAGCATTGTTACATCAATGGTTTCCAAAAATGAGTTTTATGCAATACAGAGCGAAAAATTTGTTGATGACACCTTTGCAGGGTCTTTGCCTGCTTTCATTGCCGCATTTTCAAGTAGAAAAAAACCCACAGCAAAAGAACTTGAAGAAATTAAAAAGATGCTTGACTCCTTCCGGGAGGTATGAAAATGGCAAACATATTTATAGATTTATTTAATATGAGCATAACCACAAGTTATCTTGTTTTGGCGGTTGTGGTTGTAAGATTACTGTTAAAGAAGGCACCTAAATGGATAAGTTGCCTTTTGTGGGCTTTGGTCGGTATAAGATTAGTGTGTCCATTTTCCATTGAGAGTGCTCTGAGCCTTATTCCAAGTTCACAGACCGTTGCCGTAAACGATTCATCAACGGGTCGTCCGTTTACTGTTCAAACAGGAGTTTCGGCAGTTGATAATAACATCAATGAATTTGTCGACAGTAAATATTATGAAGTTGTTACAGTTTCTCAAAATAATTTTGTTGATGTGACAACAGTTTTGTCTATTATTTGGCTTGTGGGTTTGTTTGCTATGCTTCTTTATGGCGTGATATCTTATCTTAGATTACGTAAAAGTATAGGGGTATCACTTCTTTTAAAGGATAATATTTATTATTGCGATAATATAGCTACACCATTTATTCTCGGCTTTTTTAAACCTAAAATATATGTTCCTTCGGGATTAAGTGAGGAGCAGGTTAACTATATTACTCTGCACGAAAAAGCACATCTTAAACGAAAAGACCATTTGTGGAAACCCTTAGGCTTTATCCTTTTATCGGTTTATTGGTTTAACCCTATAATGTGGGTTGCGTATATTTTGCTTTGCCGTGATATTGAGAGCGCTAGTGATGAAAAGGTAATTAAAAACATGCCTAACATCGAAAAGAAAGGCTATTCAGAAACCTTGGTTTCCTGTAGTGTTAAGCGGCGAATGATTATGGCTTGTCCCTTGGCTTTTGGTGAGGTTGGCGTAAAACAACGTATAAAATCCGTTCTCAATTACAAGAAACCTGCATTTTGGATAATAATTGTGGCAGTTTTGTTGATTGTTATTATTGCGGTTTGCTTTTTGACAAATCCTGATGGCAACAGTTCATCAATCGGAATAATCGGTGGAGCGGACGGACCAACATCAATTATTGTTTCGGATTCAAAAGATGAAAGAGAAATAAAAAAGGTTGAAAAGGTTGGTGAAATTCCCAAAAATCTTCTTGGCGTTGTAGAGAACAATGTTTTTGATGGTGTTACAGCTTTTGAAGATAGAGTTTTAAAAAATGAAACCTATTCCGTAAAAGGAGAAAGTAATTCTGTTGTTCACAATATTCAGATGTTAGATTTGTACGGTAATAAGCTTGCCTCATATTCCTGCAAATCCGATGCTGCATATTATATAAAAACGCTTACGGCAACCAATGATGGCGGATTCCTATTCGTTCTCGGTTTTGAGGATTATGTGAATGACCAAGATGTATGGGCAAGTGAAAAAGGATTTGCTTCCCGTGTAATTAAATGTGATTCATCAGGCAAATTACAATTCGACACGTCTTTTGATAGTGTTGATGGGGGAGCTTTAAGTTATTGCTTTGAAACAGATAACAAATACTATCTATTCGGCACAATAGAAACTCCTGAAACGAAAACCCAGGGTGTTTATTCATACACAGATATTTATATGACAATTTTAGACTCAAAGGGAGCGATTATAAAAACAGCTACCATTGGCGGCTCGGATTTCGATAGTTTGAATTTTGCAAAAATGACAGACAATAGATTTGTTTTGTCTGTTAGTTCACAATCCTACGACGGCGATTTTTCCAACGGCAGTTCCGACGGATATCCTGTTGATTATGTTATCAATGTAAACCGCAAACTTGAGATAACTCAGAAAGAGAAGAAAATCGGAGAAAATTATTTGTATGAAAAAATCGGAGAAAGAAACGGCACAGATATATATGGTAACGATGAATTATTAAACAACTTCGATGCAGGTATGCCAACGGCATATATTGAGTATGAAGATTTTTATCTGATTGTATCTCTAAATCCAACAGGTGTATATGAAAACACACCTGAGTATATAAGTTCAGTTTGGTATTACATAGAAACTGTTTATTCTGGATATGATTACAACGGAAAACTACTTTTCAGAGCATCGATAGATTCCACACCAGATTACGATGCACGAAAAATTATTAGTGAAGAGTGAATAGTTAATAGTGAAAAAGTAAAAATCCCGTACACTTTCGTGTGCGGGATTTTTGGAGCTGGAAACGTGACTCAAACACGCTACCAATGTTTATTTATGAATAACTTTAATACACAATATCCGCACGTAAAGTGACGGTGGATTCTTCTTCGTGGTAAATAAGTGAATAGATAGTACCGACCGTTGAGAATGACCCGTAACTGTTTTCCTTTATTTCCACAGCAACAACGTTGTCGGCTTTGTCCAAGGGGATTTCATTTGCGTCATCGTCTATAATAAAAATTTTCTCAATACCATCTTCAAGTTCTGTAAAGTATGAACACGGCTCACCATTTGCAAATTCGTAATCGGTTTCTGTATTAGTGCCATTAAACCGGAATTCGGAATCATCTTTATGAAATTCCATTATCTTATTGTGACACTCATCAAAATATGCCTTTGCCTCTTCGGGTGTTTTGCAGTCTATTACGAATGTGTATCTATGGGGTACGGCATTTAGTAAATATCTGTTAGTAACGTATAAGGTAACATCTTTTTCGTCATAAGTAAAATTAAAATCAAAAGTGCGTTCGCCGTTTATGTCGCTGATTTCACCGATTTCTTCGGGTAAACCATATTTGAGAATGATATTACCTGGTCTGTTACCCCAATCCAAATCGGGTGTCAGGAATGAAACAGAATCGTTCCTGAATTTAAAAGGCATTGTGTTTATACCATTTAACAGAAGGTTAAGAACTATAAGACATACTACAATAATTATGGGAATTATAACGAGTTTTTTAGAAGCTTTTTTCTTTGCCATATTAATCCTCCTTTAAGTTTTATTTATCATTATTATAGTTGTAGTGTAATCGAAAAACAATAAATAAAGAAAAATCTTTACCAAATCTTTACAAGTTTTCTTTGTGTGTATATAAAAATAGGATGTCGATTTGTGCGAAGTAAATCACGGCGTAGCCGTGTATATCATCAAATTCGAAGAATTTGCATATCACTAAAACGAAGTTTTGTATATCATCATTGCGAAAGTTATGCAACCTACGGTTGATGATATACGCCCTTGGCGATGATATACACACTAAAGTGTGATGATATACCATTGCTTTCGCAATGGATAAAAAAAGACAGTCCTCGGACTGTCTTTTTTGGAGCTGGAAACGTGACTCGAACACGCGACCTGCTCATTACGAATGAGCTGCTCTACCAACTGAGCTATTCCAGCAATTATTATACGCAAGTAGTATTATATATAATTGTTTTGAGTTTTTCAAGAGGGAAAATT
>JAZNVE010000201.1:0-3080 GCA_045592665.1 Acutalibacteraceae bacterium | reverse complement strand
AATTTTATTCTTTGATTTGTTTTCAAACGCGTGAGATATTTGATTTTAATATTTAGTTCAGCGGAGCGGTGGTGGGTAGTTCTCTTGCGGTTTTCCTTCAGTAAAAGTTATGTGAAGCGATATACCTTCGGTGCGATATGTTGACACGCGATATATACGAAGTATGCGATATATTTTGCTAACGCAAAATGTGAAGGCTACGCCGAATTATAGAAAAAGTTGTTGTAATGCGAAGCCTCGCCCTCCTCCTAAAGCAGGAGGGCGAGGCTTTGCGTTACAACTACTTGATTGTTTCTGATATTTACGAGTTAAAAACTGTACAGTACTGTGGCACAGAATAGGTTTGAGCTTAAAATAATGTTTTAATATAACCAATAACACTATACGAAAGGAAGGTTATAATGGTTTGTCAGAATTGCGGGATGCAGCTTACGAAAACAAATACAGAAGAACAAAAATCGAAAAAAGCAAAAAGAAAATTATAATTGCGATTGTTTCGGTGTTTGTGGTGCTTTCGATAATTGCTGCTGCAGAGGCATCTGTAGCAGTTGTACAGATTTTCAATTATCGGTGTGCTGACTGTAATAAGTTTGTTATTTTTGAGGAGCACGTTATTATGTCAGAGTATGGTGAGTCCGGACGGTGGGTTTATAACCAAGGTTATAATAACCGGATGTCCGAAGAATATGGAATTACATATAGCGGGACTCTGTATTAAACCGCGTATCTGAACAGAGAAGCAATTAAATGTTTTGATAAAAAACAAATCAAATTAATTTAGTTATCAGGAGGATTTATGAAAAAGATATTTTCTGTATTTTTAGCTTTAATTATGTGCAGTGCATTTATTGTGGGTGCAAATGCAGCGGTCTATTTTGGTGAAGGTGGCATTGAAATCGATACATTCGATGGAATTGAAACCTATGACTATGCTTATGAAGATGATGGAACAAGCTATTGGTATGAATGGGAACTTCCCGAAGATTATGGATTCGGCGAAATTGAGTTTAGTATTTATTACGGTGCTTTTGACTGGCAGGGTGAACAGTACTGTGAGGGACCTGAAGACTATCCTGCAATGCTCGACTATTTACGAGAGAGTTATCAGAATTATGGTATAGTAACAGATTGTACAATAGACGGATATCCCGCAGTAGTTGTAGAATATGATGACAGCAGTGCCGAAATTTTTATAAGAGGAAACAAGTATTTCTATTGTATAAATTTGTTGGGATTTGAAGATTCCATGACATTAGAAGGAGTTATTGAGAGTGTAAAAGAGATGGAACTTAACGATGAGGAAGGAACGATTCCTCCGGTAACGGCAGAGCCGGATGAAATTATAGAATCTGAAGATGCTTCGACAGCGCCCGCAGTAAATCTTGTTGTAAGAAACATTATAATTGTTGCCGTAATTGCTGTAATTGCAATTTTATGCGGTATCACCGTGGGTGTAGTTGTTATTGTTATAGTAAAAAGCAAAAAGAAATAAAGTAAAAGGTAAATCAAAAAACCTTCCTTATGCATCAGGCGTAAGGAAGGTTTTTTGTTGTGAGTTAATTATTTATAAAGAGGACCGTATGCTTTGCAAGCACGGAAGTCTGCACTCTCAAGCTCCTGTGTGCCGAATGCGTTCCAAACTGCGGGACGGAAGATTTTGCTTTCGTCAACGTTATGCATTGAAACGGGGATTCTGAGCATTGAGCAAAGAGTGATGAGGTCTGCACCGATGTGACCGTAGGAGATAGCGCCGTGGTTAGCACCCCAATGATTCATAACTTCGTAAGCAGAGGTGAAGGGACCCTTGCCTGTAAGTGTGGGAGCGAACCATGTGCAGGGCCAGGTATAGTCTGTTCTTGCCCAGATTTTGTGTGAAACTTCATCGGGAAGAGCAACTGTGTAGCCTTCGCAAATTTGGAGTGTTGGTCCGAGACCCTTAACGAGATTAAGACGAATCATTGTTGCGGGCATCTCGGCACGGGTGAGGAAACGGCTTGAATATCCGCCGCCACGGAAGTAACCGTTGTCAGCTGCACACCATTCGGTCGCTGCATTGATTGTCTTGATATCTTCATCAGTAACGTCATACCATTCTTTGATAATGCCGTTGCCGTTTTCGTCTTTAACTTCACCGCAAGCGTCAAGACAGCAGGCACCGGAGTTAATAAGGTGAATAAAGCCCTTGCTTTCTTTTGCTTTGCCTTCCAGCTCGTAGCCTGTTGCTCTCTTAAGTGCCTCGGGGCTCCAGTAGGTACGAACGTCTGCGAACATCTGAGGTCTGTTTGTAAGAAGCTTCATAAGGAGCATGCTTACGCCGTTGAGTGTGTCGTTTTCTGTTGCAAGAATATAGGGCTCACGAGCGCCGTTCCAGTCGAAACTTGTGTTGAGCATTGCCTCTGCGAAGTCAGCATTGGGGTAGAAGTCAGTCCACTGTCTCTGACCCTGGAAGCCTGCGGCAATAGCATTGTGACCAACCATTTCTTCTTCGCAACCCTTGGGAAGGTTCTTGTTGCCGTTCATAAGGTCTTTGATGATGCACATCATCTTAACTGTGAATTCCCAGTCTTTTTCCTTCTGTTCGTCGCTCTTCTTTACGAAGTCGGGGTTCTTGTCGAAGCCTTCCTTGCAGTTTTCCTTAACCCATTTGTATGCTTTCTGATATTCTGCTTCGTCGTAGATACCTTCGGACATTCGACGGATAATTTCTACCTCGTCAACCGATTCTACGCGCATACCGAGATATTCTTCAAAGAAGTCTGTGTCAATTGAAGAACCTGCAATACCCATACAGATTGAACCAATCTGGAGGTATGATTTACCCTTCATTGTAGCGGCTGCAACGGCTGCTCTTGCAAAACGAAGGAGTTTTTCCTGAACGTCTGCGGGGATGGATGTGTCATCAGCATCCTGAACGTCGTGACCATAGATACCGAAAGCGGGAAGACCCTTCTGTGCGTGCGCCGCAAGAACTGCTGCAAGGTAAACCGCACCGGGACGCTCTGTGCCGTTAAAGCCCCCAAGGCCCTTAATTGTTGTGGGGTCCATATCCATTGTTTCGGAGCCGTAGCACCAGCAGGGAG
>JAZNVE010000200.1:0-33834 GCA_045592665.1 Acutalibacteraceae bacterium | reverse complement strand
ATCTGTCAGTTCCCTCAGGACAACACAATTATCTCCGTTAACTCCGGTTACGGCGGAAACGTTCTTCTCGGAAAAAAATGTTTCGCACTCCGTATTGCTTCTTACCAGGGCTGGAAAGAAGGATGGCAGGCAGAGCATATGCTCATCCTCGGTATTGAAAATCCCCAGGGTGAAGTTAAATACATCTGTGCTGCATTCCCCTCAGCTTGTGGTAAAACAAACCTTGCTATGCTTATTCCCCCCGAAATTTATAAAGAAAAAGGTTACAAAGTATGGTGCGTAGGTGACGATATTTCTTGGATTCGTAAAGGTCCCGACGGTAGACTCTACGCTATTAACCCCGAAAACGGTTTCTTCGGCGTTGCTCCCGGTACAAACGAAAAATCCAACCCCAACGCTCTTGCTTCAACTAAGAAAGGTACAATTTTCACAAACGTTGCTCATAACCTTGACAACAACACAGTTTGGTGGGAAGGTCTCGACAAGAATCCTCCTGCAAATGCAGTTGAATGGAAGGGCAACCCCTGGAATGGTCAGGAAAGCGAAGAAAAAGGTGCACATCCCAACAGCCGTTTCACAGCTCCCGCTGTTAACTGTCCTTGTCTTAGCTCTGAATTCGAGAACCCCAACGGTGTTCCGATTTCTGCTATCGTATTCGGTGGCAGACGTGCAAAACTCGCTCCCCTCGTTTATCAGTCACGTGACTGGAATCACGGTGTATTCGTTGGTTCAATTATGGCTTCTGAAACAACCGCTGCAGCTGCAGGTGCAGTAGGCGTTGTTCGTCGTGATCCCATGGCTATGCTTCCCTTCTGCGGTTATAACATGGCAGACTACTGGCAGCATTGGATTGACATCGGTACAGACCTCGACCCCGAAAAAGCTCCCAAAATCTTCAACGTTAACTGGTTCCGTAAAGACGACGAAGGCAACTTCATGTGGCCCGGTTTCGGTGATAATCTCCGTGTTCTTGAATGGATTATCAACCGTTGCGAAGGCAAGGTAGATGCTAAATCAACAGAAATCGGTTATATCCCCTACGCTGAGGATATCAACATTGAAGGTCTTGAAGGTGAAGTTTCTCTTGACTCACTTAAGAGCATCCTTGAAGTTGAAAAAGAACTCTGGCAGGAAGATGCAAAGGGTATTGAAGAATTCTATGCTAAATTCGGCGACAAGATTCCTCCCGTACTTGCTGCAGAGCTTGAAACACTTAAGAAAAACGTTCAATAATAAAATTCATAAGGGTTATGCTTTCGCATAGCCCTTAAACTCTAAAAAAATATATTTCAGAAAGAAGTAATTTTTATGTCAAAGCTCACAAGAGAAAACAAAGACGGTATTTATTCACTTATGCTCACCCCCTTCTTTGAGGACAGAAGCATTGACTACAATACATACGAAGAATACGCAGACTGGCAGGTTGCACAGGGCGTTGACCACCTTTTTGCAGTTTGCGGTAGCTCCGAAATGAGAGAGCTTTCACTTGAAGAAAGACTTAAACTCGCAACTCTTACCGTTAAGCATAAAGGTGATACAACAGTTGTTGCTACGGCTAACATTGAACCCACCAAAGAAGAAAATCTTGAGGAAATCAAGAAAATGGAAGCAACAGGTGTTGACGGACTTGTTCTTACAACAAAGGGTATGGGCGACGATGACGACAAGCTTGTTGAATATATCAGAGAGTTAGCATCAAGCACAACTCTTCCCGTTTTCCTTTACGAATTCCCCGGTTTCCAGCCTCACTTAATGAGTGGTAAAGCTTACGGTGAACTTACAAAAGACGGTCTTATCTGGGGTATCAAAGATACAACTTGCTCACTTGAAAAGATTAAGGATAAAATCGCTAACAAAGGTGATTCAACAATCATTCAGGCGAATATGCCCTATCTCTTTGACTCTTATGTAGCAGGTGCACGTGGCGTTATGGCTACACCCACATCTTGCGGTGGCGCATTCTTCCAGCGATTCCACGAGGCATTCATCTCAGGTGATATGGCACTCGCTGAGCAGAGATATAACGAAATCATTCTTCTTGACAACGCTATTGACAGCGGTTTCTGTGCAAGTGCAAAAGAGCTTATCAGACTTCAGGGTGTTGAAGGCTTTAACTGGTACACAAGAGGCTCACATGACCTTTCACCTGCTAGACTCCGTTCAATCAAATCATTCCATGATTGGTGTGTAGCAAACGGTCTTATGAAATAATTTTTACAAAAATTTTACCGCAACAGTCTGACTGTTGCGGTATTTTTATGCTTATTTTATATCATTTAATATATCCTTAACTACCCGAGCAATTACTTCTGCAGTTTTAGGTCCTACGGAATTTGTTTCTTCATAATGACGGCGGTTGTGTTTATCCCTTCCGTTATCAACATAGGGTGATTTTTCATTTAACACAAAATCATTGGGCGGTAAAACATACCCCAACTCATCATTTGCAAGACCGAAAACAAGGGACACAATCAGGGGACGACACAATCAGGGGACGGTTCTATGATTGAGCCGTAAACCCTGATAAATCAAGGTTTTGTCGTCTTAAAATTTAAAATCAGGGGCGTGTTTTCGTTGGAAAACAACCCAATCACAGAACCGTAGTTTCTTGTGAAATCATTTTTTTGTCATTTTTAATATTTAAAAAGCAGGTTCGGGAACAAGGAATAACCCCTTGTTCCCGAATTTGATTTCTTTAGGGCGTATCTTTGTTTTTTACGGGTATTTGTAAGTTTGTGGTTAAATTCATATATACTGCAGCAAATATTACCGGTGAAATGATTTATGAAATTTAATAAAAAACTATGGAAACCTTTGGCACGATATGGTAATATGTATTTGTTGATAACAATAACAGAAATGGCGGATGCGGGAACCAATCATAGAACCGTCCCCTGATTTCTTTTACAGAACAAGGTGATAAAAATGAAAATTAAACTCAGAAAAATTTTCGGGATTATTTTATGTGTTCTTGCAATAATAATGTTTCAATCCTGTGTTAAAAATACAAATGATAATTCTCAATCCTATTCAATTCATACAGAAATAATGCCAGGTTTATATTTTCAACGTGATTCCATGACTAATAATAGCATTTTTTTTGCCGATAACGCTACAAGTGAATCAAGAAAATATATTATAAAAGATAAAATTGTTTTTAGATATGCATCTGACAATAATTATATTGCATATCATTGGAATGAATTGGTTGAAGGTGCTATGCTCGATGGTCCTGTAAGAAACATATATGGAAACGACTACTCAATAACAAAGGATTATGTTACGATATATGATAGTTTGAATAATAAATATATGGATTTTACTAATCAAACTGATTTTCAAAATTTTTGTCAAACTCTGAATTTAGATTTTTCGTGGAAATATCCAAGTGGTTTTGAACCGCAAGTTACAAAAGTGGATTCTTTTGAAATACACGATTTCCAATCAGAGTCGGTTTGTGACTATGTTCTTATTGATAATATGATTATCTACGAAGGTTATATATCTGATATAAATATCACCGATAACCAAATTTCATTCAGATTGCAGATTCCACATATGAAAATCTGGGAATTCCAAGATTCAACAACTAATAGTTTGAGTATATCATTTGAACAAAGCGTTAGTCGAAAACAAGTTGGAGTTTTATTATATGAGGATATTTATTTTGATGAATATATTACTCTAAAACGGTAATTTAAAGCAAGACCGGTGAGGCTACACAATCAGGGGACGGTTCTATGATTGAGCCGAAAACAGAGGGACTGAACGGGCTGGGCAAGCCACAGCCCCTACGGTGGTTGGTTGTTCTATGCAACTAAATGTTTACCACAAAAAAGACATATCTCAAAAAAACATCGCAACAGTTTTTTGGCTGTTGCGGTATTTTTATGCTTATTTTATACCATTTAATATATCCTTAACTACACGAGCAATTACTTCTGCAGTTTTAGGTCCTACGGAGTTTGTTTCCTCATAATGACGGCGGTTGTGTTTATCCCTGCCGTCATCAACATAAGGTGATTTTTCATTTAATACAAAGTCATTGGGCGGTAAAACATACCCCAACTCATCATTTGCAAGACCGAAAACAAGTATATCCTTATCCCCTGTTATGTCACAAAGCAAATCAGGATTAACTTCGGGACCGTTGCCTGTACCTGATTCTTCGGCACTTAATGCACCGCCGAAAACCAACTCAGGGAAAATCTCACAAGGCAGAAGCAAAATCTTCTTATCACCGATTTCATAATAGGTTATCTCGGATTTTAACGTCCAGTATAACGGTGCATTTTTAGTTGCATATTTTTCCGCGGTCATAATACCGACATCACAAGCAATTGTGAGTACAGGGTTTTCTACATTCGCATAAAACTCTTTTGTAGCAAAGTTAATTTTTGGTTCAAGTTTTACTTCATCATCAATTGAAATGGCGTAATCCGCAAGTTTATAACCGATATCACGGGTGGACTCAATAAGTCGGTGTTCTTTTCGTAAAATATCCTCATCGGGAATATCCATACTGATCATACCGCCAATGGCTCCGACGGTATAAAGGGTATCAGCACCAACAGTCTTTTTAATTTTTTCGCGAAGATAGCAAGGGAAATCGGCACTGACGAGATGATTACAACCCTGGAGCGACTCGGAATGAGAAGCGAAATTCAAAAGCCAGATTTCATTACCCTCACCGAAAGGTTTAAATCTGAAACGGGTCAATGTTTTTGAATAAACAATGGGGGTTCTTATATCCTCCTGCATATCGGGAACTTCAATAGTACCAAGGTATAGATTACCGTTTTTACGGCTTTCGTAAGCCTCAAAGGCGGCTTTTTTTACCCCATCAAAGAGGATTTCCATAAATTTAGGGTCTTTTCCCGTAAAGGGTAATTTACCCCATATACCCATAGTATCAATACCCGCGTGGTTGTGGGTACTCATAACATCAATTTTTCTACAACCCGTTTTTTCACAAAACTCCTTAAGATTTTGGCGGATGATGTTAACATCCTTATTAAGAAGCCCAACAACATCAAGAGAAATAAGCAAAATGCCCCCTCTTGAACTGTTATCGTCAATATAAACTGCATGTGCATACTGAGGGTCAATTACGCCCCTTGCGGGGTTATTTTCGCCATAACCCGCAATGTAGTACTTTTTAGTTTCGATATCATCGGGAAGTAAAATAGTTTTACCAAAACCGACAGTAAAGCACTCGCCAACTGCACTATCAATAAAATCAACCTTAGTGTCATCAAGAGGTTTTACCGCTTTACTTTTAAGGCTCATTTTACCACGAGTTTTAACAATTGTAGTTAATAATGATGATACAAAGGACATATTAATCCCCCTATTTCAATTTCATTCTCTCTTTATAATCGGGCATAAAGCCCTCAATAAATTTATAAAAATCCTTACTGTGATTATGATGTTTAATATGGGCAAGTTCGTGAACAACTACATAGTCGATAAACTCTTCCTCTTTATCCATAAGGTAAAGCGAAAAGTTCAATGAATTCTTTCCCGAGCAAGAGCCGTAACGTTTTTTGGCAGAATTAATCTTAACCGCAGTAGGTTTCACACCCATAATTTCTGAATAATATTCAACTTTCTGAGGAATTATCAGTTTTGCTTTTTCTCTTAACAATTCAATTTCGGCATCTGTATAAATCTTAGTATTTTTAGCCTTTTCCCTTTGTGAAATAATAGCCTTACATAGCCAATCTTTTTTGCTTTCGATAATCCTGTCTATTTCTTTTTGGGTCATTTTTAACGGCACTCTTACGGTAATTGAACAATCAGCACCAACCTGTATTGCTACCGATTTTCTTTTAGAACGCACAAGGTTATATTCAACTTTCATATTAAAAACCGTCTTTGTATTCCTCTAAAGGTTTACCGCCACGAGCAAGGTACTCTTTATATAGTTTTTCTTTATACTCAGCGGTATAGGAATATGACCACAAATCGTTTACACCTTTAAAACTCTCAAAGGTTTCATCGGGATAAAGCTTCAAGCTCCCCTTTTTATAAGGCAGAGGAATTTCAACAGTACCGTTTGAAGCAATGTGATATTCATCAGCCAAATCAATAGCAAATTTATTTTCGGGATAACGGTCAAAATCCCCGTCAAACATAATCTGGGTAACAGGAAAAAGAACAACCCTTGCGTTAACAAGGCGATAAAAATTTTCGGTTGTACCGAAATGACCGTGATGTGCCGATTGAACTATATCAGATTTAAGATAATCAGGGTATCTCGCTTCAAGAATATAACTTTCTTCGTGACCTGCGTCACCGGGTATCAGAATTTTAGTACCATCAACCGTAAGCATAATAACAACCGAAGAATCGTTATAATTTGAGTTATCATTAGGGAAAACATCTTCGTGAGAACACAAGACGTCTACTTTAAGATTATCTAAATAAAATGTTTCACCGGTATGTAAACGTATAGCGGGTATCTCCGGGTGGTTATTTAATGCGTCAAAAAACAACTTATAATATCCCCTGTGGGATTCCATCCAATCTCCGCCATCGCGGTGGTCCATGGACACAAAATTGAAGTATAACGCATCTATAACCGTATCTTCACTATAAAAATTAAGAAAGCTTATAAACTGAGCTATATGGTCCTCGTGACCATGTGAAAAAAACCAACCTGCAATGTGTATTTTTTCATTCTTCGGTGTTCTTTCGCGTAAAAATTTATGTATTCTTTCGCAGTCATTAATCGAATAGGTATGGGGACTGTCAATTACAAAAAATGCACCTGAGGAAAGCTGCAGAATATAACACATACCACAGTCTATAAGGGAATGGTCAACCTCAAACTGCCAGAAAGTACTGTCGGTTTTTACATTATAATTTTTATGATTAAAAGGAGGAAAACTGCCTTTTTCGTCTACAACAATTCGTATTGTTTTATCACAATCATAGTAACCAACACAAACTGCAATATTGTCTTTTTTGTAAAATTCGAAAAAATTATTTTCTATTTTATTTTTATTTACACATTCAAAACCGCTCTCATTAAGTTTTGAACAATAGGAAACAAAATACTCGAATTTTACATCATTTAAAAGATATACTTCGCAACCATCCCCTGAGGGATAAATAAGTTTTTCTGCATCAATTGAAGGGATTTTATTTATTAAATCACTCATAATATCATCCTTTAAAATCAACGGTTTCGATAAAATTTACAATGGCATCTTTCGAAGAATTGACTTTACCCTGAATCATTGTATCTCTACCGCCGCCCCTGCCATTAAGTTTTACGTTAATCAGTTTAGCAACAGTTTTCATATCATACTTTAAACTACAAGCAATGTAAGAATAACCCGACACATCATTCCCCGAAAAAACAATGGAAAGTTCGGATTTTTGAGCACCGTAATTTGCTATTTCACGCATCATATCCGCATCATAACCATCGGTAATAAAATAGGAAACATCGCCTGTATATTTTAAATTCTCTTTATTCCTTTGTGCAACGGACATTCTGAATTGATAAAACTCACGTTTTACGGAATCCGTTTCATCAAGTAATCGTCTTACATAATCGGCAACATTTTCCTGTTTAGCCGATAAAAGATTTGAAATCTCATAAACATTTCTGTATTTTTCACGATAATCCCAAAGGGCATCATAACCCGATTTCATAACTATACGCACACCACCACGATGACGCATAAAATCGAGAATTTTAATTACGCCGATTTCACCCGTAGACCTTACATGAGGTGCACAACAGGCACATAAATCCGTGTTTTCAATTTCAACCAAACGTACATTCTCTGTTAAATCAAGTTTACTACGGTAATCGTAATTATCTAATTCATCAACACTCGGGAAAAAACAGTTGATTTTATAATTGGCGTAAACTGCCTCATTGGCTCTATCTTCTACTAAATCCAATCGCTCACGGGTTAGTTCACCATTAAAATCAACGATAACGCTACCCTCTTCCATATGAAAACCAACGTTATCATAACCAAACATAGAGTGAACTATGCCCGAAACAATATGTTCACCACTATGATTTTGCATACGTAAAAAGCGTTTTTCCCAATTAACAGAACAGGAAACCTTACTACCGACTTCTATACTCTTACTCGTATAGTGATAAATATTTCCGTTAACTTCCTGAACATCATTAACTGCTATATCGTTAATAAAACCTTCGTCGCTTTTCTGACCTCCACCCTCAGGGAAAAATGCAGTTTCATCAAGAATGATAGCATATCCGTTCTTTACCTCTTCACAGGAAAGAACGGTTGCATCAAATTTATTTATATACGCATCATTATAATAAAGTTTTTTGGTTACCATAAATTACCTCAAATTAAAATAAGCGAAATAGCTATAAGAAATTGTGCCGCAAAATAAGTTGAGTGATTAAGTACAACAGCAAGACGACTGTTACGGTCTTTTTCGTTGATACTAAAATATGTACGTGACAAAATGCCGTCAGAAACAAAGAACAAGAAGATACCAACGGCAAAGACAATTGTATGTGCACAGGGCTTGGCAACTGCATAGGCGACAGCCATACCGAAAGCAGAATTAAGCACCGTTGTATAAAGAACAGTTATAAGTTTAAACTTCCCGTAATTGAGTTTTAGAACCTTTTCTGCACCGAAGGCAAAAAACACACCACAAACAACACATAATGCAGTGAAGCCGAAAACATAGACATTAAAACCGTACGTATAGATTAATCCCGCAGAATAAAATAGGTGACCTATAAGAAAACTTATAAAACCCGTATTAAGATATTTATCCGCATCGGCTTTATAAAGGTACTTTAAATCAAGCACAATATCCCCTATTAAACCGAAACAAGCACCGGTAACAGTTAACGCACCTAAATACTCGGGACAATCGGGGTTTCCGACAAAAGAAAAAAGTGCCGTGAAAATAAAACAAAGACTCGTAACACCTTTGATTATCACCATATTTAATGTAACCTGAGGTTTACGTATAGAATTAAAAATAACCGCCACAATTAACCCAAAAATCAAAAAGAAATATTGCACAAAAACACCCCCATATTTCTAATTAAATATTAACATAACACCTGTCAAAAAGCAATTAAGGTAATTGGAACGTTTTGCATAATTTTATAGGCTAATATTTGTTGAAAATAACTATCCATTTACTCTTGATTTTTAAAAAAATACGTGATAACATATCTATAAAGTTAATACGCCAATAACTTTACGCAAATAACGAGAGCCGTTTTTCAAAAGACGGCTCTCGTTATTTATACATCAAAATTTGTGTAAATTGTATAATTTCAACGCCATATTTTATCATCAAGAAAATGGGATAAAATATGGTTTTTTATTGATTTATAACACTATATATTGTAAAATAATACTAATATCGGATTAGTGTTCCGAAAGAGGCAGATCAGAATGTCAATTGTAACTTTAAAAGAGCTTTTAAACATTGCCGAAAACCGTGAATTATTCAATATACAAAATTTAAAATAAGGAGACTTATTTATGAAATACATAGAATTTGACAATAACAAAGAATTTGACTTAATTCTCTTAGGCCGTGTGGCAGTTGACTTTAACCCCGTCGATTACTACTGTCCCTTATCAGAAAGTACCACTTTCAAAAGATACCTTGGCGGCTCACCCGCCAATATCGCCGTAGGTCTTTCAAGACTTGGCAAAAAGTGCGGTTTCTTTGCAAGAGTTTCTGATGATGAATTAGGCACATTTGTAGAAAAATTCTTCAAAAATGAGGGTATCGATTGTTCCCACATCACCCGCTGTAAAAATGGTGAAAAAATCGGTCTTACTTTCACAGAAATCCGCTCCGAAACAGAAAGCTCCATTCTTATGTACAGAAATGAAGCGGCAGACCTTAAATTATCCGTTGAGGATATTGATGAAGAATATATCAACAAAGCAAAGGCTCTCCTTATTTCAGGTACTGCACTTTGTGAAAGCCCCTCAAGAGAGGCAGCATTAAAAGCAACAATGATTGCTAAGAAAAACAACATTCCCGTTATTTTCGACATAGACTATCGTGCATACAACTGGAAAAATGCCGACGAAATCGCTATTTACTATTCAACAGTTGCCTCAAAAGCGGATATTATTTTAGGTTCACGTGAGGAATTCGACCTTACAGAAAAGCTTATCGGTCTCGATGGCACTGACGAATCATCCGCTAAATACTGGCACTCAAACGGTGCAAAAATCGTCATTGTAAAACACGGCAAAGAAGGTTCTACCGCGTACACAAATGACGGTGAATCCTATAAAATCAAACCCTTCCCCGTAAAACTTCTCAAATCCTGCGGTGGCGGTGACGGTTATGCTTCCGCTTTCCTCTACGGTCTTTTTGAAGGATGGGATATCATGGACTGTCTCGAATTCGGTTCGGCATCTGCCGCAATGCTCGTTGCAAGTCACGCTTGTTCACAGGATATGCCCTCAGCTGATGCCGTAAAAGAATTCATCAAGAAAGAAAAAGAAGAATACGGAGAAATGATTGCGAGAGGTTAATTTATGAAAAAATCTTTTGATGCTACTAAAAAAAGCAAAAAAGGTTTACTTAGGAGATTCATTTCAACTGCATTTATTATATTACTGGTTGCGGCTTCTATACCTGTAATATTGAATGTCTATGTAGTATGGTACTCATCCCGCTACATACTTACGCCCGAAGAATACGCAAATAAAAATGTTGACTGCGTTATGGTTATGGGTGCGGGTGTCTGGGAAGATGGTCCGTCCCATATGTTGGAAGAAAGACTTAATCGCGGAATCGAGGTTTACAATTCATCGGCAACCGATAGATTGCTTATGAGTGGCGACCACGGCAGAACTGAATATGACGAAGTGAATGTTATGAAAAGTTTCGCCATTGATAGCGGTGCAGTTCCCGACGAAGTTTTTATGGACCACGCAGGTTTCTCGACTTACGAATCCATGTACCGTGCAAGGGATGTTTTTGAGGTCGATTCCCTTATAATCGTTACTCAGAAATATCATCTTTACAGAGCAATATACGACGCCCGAAAATTAGGTCTTGAGGCGTATGGAGTTGCGGCAGACGGTCAGTACAACTACGGTATTTACACAACAACATACAATAATTTCCGCGAATCCCTTGCAAGATGCAAAGATATTATTTGGTGTATCGCTAAACCCGAACCCACATACTTAGGCGAGGTTATTCCTATAAGTGCAAGTGGTAATCTTACAGATGACGAAAATACCGCTCAGTATTAAGAGAGGAAAATTTACAATGTTTGAAAAACTTTCTTTTAACGAAAACAACGAACAGATACTTTGTGAAATTGACGGCAAGCACTCCGATATGCTTATGAATATTAAAGTTAAGCATTTTGAAGCAGATGATACCTTTTCACTTTTGGATAACGATTGCGAAACTGCTTTCCTTATTCTTTACGGTGATGTTGATATTTCCTGGAATGGCGAAACAAGGAATATGACAAGGGAAACACCCTTTATAAAAGCATCTTACTGTTTACACGTACCTAAAGAAACGGAAGTTTCAATTAAAGCCAATAAAGAATCCCGTATTCTCATTCAACAGACGGATAATGATATTGTGTTTACACCTGTTTTTTACACACCCGATATGATTCTTTACCAACATTTCGGTAAGGACCAATGGGAAGGCACAGGTTACAGAATTGTATCCACTGTTTTCGACCCTGATAATGCTCCCTACTCAAATATGGTTTTGGGCGAAGTTTATAACCAACCCGGTCGTTGGTCAAGCTACCCTCCCCACCACCATCCCCAACCCGAGGTTTACTACTATCAATTCGACAAGCCTCAAGGCTTCGGAGCCGCTTTTGTAGGTGATAATGTTTTTAAAAGCGTTCAGGGTAGTGCAGTATATATTACCGACGGTAACGACCATCAACAGGTTGTTGCACCGGGGTACGAAATGTGTTATATCTGGATGATTCGTCACTTACCCGATGACCCTTGGTATAAAACAACACGATTTGTTTCCGATGAACATCAATGGCTCACAAAATAAATAAATTAATTCTTAGGAGTGATATAAATGCCAATTATGACAATGGGTCAGGCTCTTGTTAAATTCCTTGACAATCAGTATGTATCCTTTGACGGCAAAGAAACCAAATTCGTTGACGGTATTTTTACTGTTTTCGGTCACGGTATTGTTTGCGGTCTCGGTCAGGCACTTGACGAGGACAAAGGTGCTCTCAGAGTTTATCAAGGTAAAAACGAACAAGGTATGGCACACGTTGCCGCAAGTTTTGCAAAGCAACATAACCGCCGTAAAATTATCGCCTGTTCTTCTTCAATAGGTCCCGGTGCAGCTAATATGATTACCGCGGCGGCTACGGCAACGGTTAACAATGTTCCCCTCCTGTTATTCCCCGCGGACACATTCGCTTGTAGGCAACCCGACCCCGTATTACAACAGTTTGAGCAACCCTACTCTTTATCAGTAACGACTAACGATGCTTATAAACCCGTTTGCAGATATTGGGACAGAATCGTAAGACCCGAACAACTTATGTCTGCTATGCTCAACGCTATGCGTGTGCTTACAGATACCGCAAACACAGGTGCCGTTTGTATTGCTCTTTGTCAGGATGTTGAGGGTGAAAGTTACGATTACCCCGACGAATTCTTCAAAAAGAGAGTTCACAAGATCACAAGAATTTCTCCTGCGGAAGATGAAATCTCAGAAATTGCCGAGATTTTAAAATCCGCTAAAAAGCCCCTCGTTATTGCGGGTGGCGGTGTAAGATACTCAGAGTGCGGTGACACTTTACAGAAATTCTGCGAAAAACATAATATCCCATTTGCAGAAACTCAGAATGGTAAATCCGCCGTACTTTCATCACACAAGTTAAACCTTGGCGGTGTTGGTGTTACGGGTAACCTTTCTGCTAACTTAATAGCAAAAGATGCGGATGTTATTATTGGTGTCGGTACTCGTTTCTCGGACTTCACAACTGCATCAAAATCTTTATTTAAAGATGATGCTAAGTTCGTTACAATTAACACCGACAGATTTGATGCTTACAAATTAGGTGCAACCAAAGCCGTTTGTGACGCTAAATTAGGTATTGAAGCTCTCGACGAAGTAATCGGTGATTACAAAACCTGTTACGCAAATGAAATCGCAGATGCTAAACAGGCTTGGGCAGAAGAAATGGCTAAACTTTCATCATATACATATTCGGATGACTTTGAACCCATTATCAAAGCAAGATACGAAAAAACCATTCCTGAATTCGTTGAAAAAACAGGCGGTAAAATCACTCAGACTGCCGCTCTTGCACTTATCAGAGAAAAAATCGATGATGATGCAATTGCAGTTGCCGCCGCAGGTTCACTCCCCGGTTGTATGCAGAGAATGTGGACAACGGACAGTCTCTATTCTTACAATATGGAATACGGCTACTCCTGTATGGGTTATGAAATCGCAGGTGCTCTCGGCTCAAAACTCGCAGAACCCGAAAAGGAAGTTTATGCTTTCTGCGGTGACGGTAGTTACCTTATGCTCCATAGCGAACTTGTAACCGCTATTCAGGAAAACAAAAAAATCAACGTTCTTCTTTTTGATAACTCGGGTTTCGGTTGTATCAATAACCTTCAGATGTCAAATGGTATCGGCAACCTTGCAACAGAATTCAGAAAACGTGACGAAAACGGTGACCTTTTAGGTGATATTTTCACAATTGATTTTGCAAAATGTGCATCAGGTTACGGTGTTAAAACATACACAGCAACCACTCTCGAAGAACTTGAAGCAGCACTTGAAGACAGTAAAATACAAACTGTTTCAACACTTATTGATATTAAAGTTCTTCCCAAATCAATGACCGATGGCTACGGTGCATGGTGGCACGTTGGTATTGCATCAACTTCAGCTAAAGAAAGCGTTAACACCGCTTTCCAAAATAAAGAAGAAAATCTTAGAAAAGCGAGGAAATTCTAATGCTTGATAAAAATAAAGTAAAACTCGGTATTGCACCTATTGCCTGGACAAATGACGATATGCCCGACCTTGGTGCTCAAAACACATTCGAACAGTGCATTTCTGAAATGGCTCTTGCAGGTTTCACAGGGTGCGAAGTAGGTAACAAATATCCTAAAGACACAAAGGTTCTTAAAAAGGCTCTTGACCTTCGCGGTATGCAGATTTGTAACGCTTGGTTCTCAACCTTCCTTACAACAAAACCCTACGAGGAAACAGAAAAAGACTTTATTGAGCATATTACTTTCCTTAAGGAAATGGGTGCAAAGGTTGTAGGTGTCTCCGAGCAGGGTCACTCAATCCAGGGAACAGACCTTTCAATTTTTGACGACAAGTACGTTATGAACGACGAAGAATGGGATATGCTTTGCACAGGTCTTAACAAATTAGGCAAAGTTGCAAAGGATATGGGTATTACCCTTACATTCCATCATCATATGGGTACTGTTGTACAGACTGAAGCTGAAATTGACAGACTTATGGAAAATACAGACCCCGAACTTTTCAATCTTCTTTTTGACTCAGGTCACCTTGCATATTGCGGTGAAGATTATATGAGCGTTCTCAAGAAGTATATTAAACGCATTAAACACGTTCATCTTAAAGATATCCGCCCCGATGTTATTGCAGATGTTAAGGCTAATAAAGAAAGCTTCCTTCAGGGCGTAAGAAAAGGTACATTCACAGTTCCCGGTGACGGTGTAATTGATTTCGCACCAATTTTTGAAGTTCTTTCTGAAAATGATTACGAAGGTTATGTTCTTGTTGAAGCAGAGCAGGACCCCGCAATTGCAAACCCCTTTGAGTATGCTCTCAAAGCAAGAAAATACATTGCTGAAAAAGCAGGTTTATAATTAACGAGGTGAAACTAATGTCAGCAGAAAAAATCAAATATTTTTGTAATGGTCAATACCTTGAATCTAAAACTGATGTATGGTACGACCTCCACAATCCCAGCACAGGCGAAGTAACAGGCTATGCTCCCTGTTGCACTAATGAAGAAGTTCTTGAAGCAGTTGAAGCTGCTAAAGCCGCTTACCCCTCATGGAGTGCAACACCCGCTATCAAACGTTCTCAGATTCTTTATAACGTTCGTAATCTTCTTGTTGAACATATGGAAGAACTTACAACTCTCGTTGCAGAAGAAAATGGTAAAGTATGGTCCGAGGCAGAGGGTGACGTACTTAAAGCAAAAGAAGGCACAGAGCTTGCTATTCAGGTTACCTCACTTATGATGGGTGAAAGCCTTATGGATGCTTCAAAAGGCTTTGACACCGTTTTATATCGTGAATCAATGGGTGTTTTCGCGGGTATCGTTCCCGTAAACTTCCCCGCTATGATTCCCTTCGGATGGATGGTTCCCGTTTGTGTTGCTTGTGGTAATACAATCGTTCTTAAAGCCGCATCATTAACACCCAGAACCGCTCTCAGAATTGCCGAACTCTATAAAGAGGCAGGTATACCCGACGGTGTTGTTAATATTGTTACTTGCTCAAGAAACGAGATTAATACTCTTCTTGACCACCCCGACATTAAAGGTATCACCTTCGTTGGTTCAACACCCGTTGGTAAACTTATTTACGAAAGAGCCGCAAAAGCCGGTAAACGTGTTCAGGCTCTTTGTCAGGCTAAAAACCACGCACTTGTTCTCGAGGATACACCTATTGAAAGAACAGTTGCAGGTATTATCAACTCTGCTTACGGTTGTGCAGGTCAACGTTGTATGGCTCTTTCCTGTTGCGTAGTTCAGGAATCCATTGCCGATAAATTCGTTGCAGAACTTAAGAAACAGGCAATGCAGATTAAAGTAGGTAAATCAGTTGATAAAACTTCAAAACTCGGACCCATTACATACAAAAAGCATTACGAGGAAGTTATTGCAGATATTGAAAAAGGTGTTAAGGAAGGTGCAACACTTGTTCTTGACGGTAGAAACCCCGAACTTCCCGATGAAATCAAAAACGGTTACTTTGTAGGACCTACAATTTTCGATAACGTAACTGAGGATATGACTATCGGCAGAGATGAAGTTTTTGGTCCTGTACTTTGCATTAAACGTGTTAAAGACTTCCACGAGGGTCTTGCAGTTATGAACGCTAACCCCTATGCAAACGGCTCGGTTATTTTTACACAGAACGGTCACTATGCCCGTGAATTCACACGTCACACCCACGGCGGTATGGTTGGTGTTAACGTTGGTATTCCTGTACCCATCGGATTCTTCCCCTTCTCAGGTCATAAAGATTCTTTTTTCGGTGACCTCCACTGTCTCGGTAAAGATTCTTACAGATTCTTTACCGAAAGCAAATGTATTACAACACGTTGGTTCGACGAAGACGAAATCAAGAAAACAGAAGTTTCCACTTGGGACGGTACTATCTGATTATTTTACTTTGAAAGGATATAATAATTATGCTTAATATTGGTATCATCGGCGCAGGCCGTATCGGTAAGGTTCACCTTGAATCAATTTCTTACCACGTTAAAAATGCAGTTGTAACGGCAATTGCAGACCCTTTCATGAATGACGAAACAAAGGCATTCTGCGAAGGCTTCGGCGTTGAAAAAATCTACACAGATTACAAAAAAATCATTGAAGACGAAACAATTGATGCCGTTCTTGTTTGCTCTTCTACCGACACCCACGCTCCTATTTCTATTGAAGCAATTGAAGCGGGCAAACACGTATTCTGTGAAAAACCTCTTGCAAACACAGTGGATAAAATTCTCGAAATTGCAGAAGCTCTCAAGGCTCATCCTGAAGTAAAATTCCAGGTTGGTTTTAATCGTCGTTTTGACCATAACTTTGCTGCTGTAAGAAAAGCTTATGATGAAGGCAAAATTGGTGATGCACAAATTCTTAAAATCACTTCACGTGACCCTCAGGCACCACCGGTTGGCTACTGTGCAGCAAGTATATTCCTTGATATGACAATTCACGATTTCGATATGGCTTGTTTCCTTACAAACAGCGATGTTGAAGAGCTCTATGTATATGCGGATGCTCTTATCAATCCCGGTATCCGTGAATATGGTGATTTTGATACAGCTATCATTTCAATGAAAATGGAAAATGGTGCTCTTGCAGTTATCGATAATTCACGTCAGGCTATGTACGGCTACGACCAGAGAGCAGAACTTTTCGGCTCAAAGGGTATGGTTGCTACCGCTAACGACACTCTTTCAACTGCTGTTATTGCAGACGCAAATGGTGTTACAGGCGAAAAACCCCTCTATTTCTTCCTTGAGAGATATATGGGTTCATTCTCTGAAGAAGTAAGACAGTTTGTTGACTGCTGTATAAATGATAAAGAAACACCCGTTGGTATTCATGCCGGACTTCAATCAGTTAAGATTGCTCTTGCTGCTGAAAAATCTGCTAACGAAGGCAGACCCGTTAAACTTTCAGAAATCAACTAAAGAGGTCTTTTATTAATGACTGAAAAACACTATGATATTATAGTTATTGGTGCAGGTTGCGGCGGGTTAACCGCCGCAGCATGTGCTGCAAAAGAAGGAAAAAAGGTTTTATTACTTGAACGCCACAACGCCCCGGGCGGTTTTTCCTCCAGTTTTGTCAGGGGTAGATTTGAATTTGATGTTTCTTTACACGAGCTCTGCAGATTTTCTAATGAAGCAGGGCTTGGTGAATTACGTGTTATTTTTGATTCATTAGGAATCAGTGACAAAATACAATGGACAACCATTCCCGAGGCTTTCAGATTAATAAGCAGATCCTACGATGGCTCAAAAATTGATGCTACAATGCCCTTCGGTGTTGATAACTTTATTGAAGCAATGGAACAATATGTACCCGGTAGCAAAGAATCTATGACCAAGCTTTTTAAATTGGGTGATGAAATTGAAGAAGCCATTGATTACTTTGCCGCAAACGAAATTAAACCGAGCTTCAAAGCAATCCGCGGTATTATGAAAAAATATGGTAATTTCATTAAAACTGCTCCCTACTCTGTTAATGAAGTTCTTGATGCTTTAAAAGTTCCAAAAAAAGCACAGGAAATTTTCAATGCCTATTGGTTATATCTCGGGGTTGATTGCGACAGATTAAGTTTTACTCACTATATAGTAATGGTAAACTCATATATTCGTCTTGGTGCATTTATCCCCACTTTACGTAGCCACGCTATGAGTATGGCTTTAGCCGGTGTTATTGAAGATAACAATGGTGAAATTCGCTATAATTCACACGTTTCCCGTATCTTATTCAAGGACGGACACGCTTGTGGTGTTATACTGAAAAACGGTGAAAGAATCAACTGTAATCACATTATCTGCAACTGTTCTCCCACCACCGTTTACTCTAAAATGATGAAAAAGAGTGATGTACCCTTATCGGCACTCAAAAGGACCAATGCCCGTACTTTTGGTGCAAGAGGTGCTTGTGTTTACTTGGGACTTAATCGTTCTCCCGATGAATTAGGAATTAAGAATTACTCATATTTCATTACAAACACTGCGGACTCCGCATCACAATTTTCACTTATGAAATCGATAGATACAAACTCCGCTCAGGCGACAGTTTGTTTAAATATAGCTAATCCTGACTGTTCCCCTGCAGGAACGACAATTTTGTGTATTACTACACTTTATACTGATAATTGTTGGGCAGACGTAACCCCCGAGGGTTATTTTGATGAAAAAGACTTACTTGCCGCCCGACTCATTTCTAAATTTGAGGATGCCACCGGTATCACAATTCACAAGTATATTGAAGAAATTGAAGTTGCCACACCCGCAACCTTTGCAAGATATACTAATACCCCTCAAGGGGTAATTTACGGTTATCTTGGTGACGATTGGGATAGCGTTGTACCAAGATTTATGACAGAAGCAATTGATTGCGACACCCCCGGTCTGCGTTTTTGTGGCGGTTGGGGAACTCAACTTTCAGGCGTTAATTCCGCAGTTGCCTCAGGCAGAAATGCTGCATACGCAACACTTTCTGATATATCAGAAGAAAGGAGCGACAGTAATGAAGAATAAAATCAAAGTACGCTCCACCCTTAAAGATATAAGGAACTTCACAAATATTCCCGAATTACGTAAAGGGGTTATTCAAGAAGCTCCCGAAACACCCGTTAACGGTAATTTTGCGGTCAATTCCATCGCCAACTTTTTGCATCCTTCCACGCAGTATCTTAAAGTTAAGCAAGTAGCGGAAATTAACCGTTATACGAGGGCTTATATTCTCGAACCCGATACCGCACACGGCACGGCTAAATTAGCCTATTTCAGACCAGGTCAGTGGATAAGTATTACTTTACAAATAGGTAATGCAATTGTCACAAGACCATATACGCTTTGTGCGTCACCCTTACGCTCGGTTGATGATGAATATATGATTATAGTTGATAAAAAGCCCGATGGCTTTGCATCACATTATATATTCAACAATTGGCGAAAAGGTACTGAAATAACAGCATCGGCACCTTGCGGTAATTTTTATTATCAACCCTTAAGAGATTCGAAAAATGTTGTAGGTGTATGCGATAACCATGGTTTTTCAGGCTTTTTATCAATGGCAGAGGCAATTGTCGATAAAACTCTTAATATGGATTTAACCTTGATTTATTACGCAAGAAAACAAAATGAGGCTATTATGTCCCAAAGGTTTGATGAATTATCCGAAAAAGCCTCTAATTTCAGAATCATTTATGTTTTCAGCGATGAACACGTTTTCAAATGTGAGCGAGGTTTTGTTACAAAAAGCCTTATAGAAAAATATGCCCCTTTTACAAAATACAGTTTATTTGTCAGCGGTTCAAATACCTTATATAACCGCCTTATACCCCAAATAAGCGAATTGAAATTAGAAAACAAGTATATCCGTTTTGGTTTAAACGGACAGATTATTAACCCCGAAACTCTTCCTGATTTCCCTCAGGATGCAATCGGTAAAACATTCTTATGTAAGGTTATAAAGGATGGCGAATTATTATCAACCGTTCCTTGTAGTTCGACAGAATCCTTGCTTGTGGCTTTAGAACGTGAGGGTATTAAAGCACCTTCCCTTTGCCGTTCGGGTGAATGCGGATTTTGCCGTGCAAAACTTCTTAAAGGTAATGTTTTCATCCCTCGGGCTGTTGACAACAGAAGACTTGCGGACTCAAGCCACGGTATTATTCACCCCTGTTGTTCATATCCGATGAGCGATATGACCCTCGTAATTAATTAAAACACGGAGCTATTTATGATTGATATAAAAGGACAAATTCTTGCCGCATTCGGCGGTATGTTAGGTGTATGCGAACACATAAAACTTAACATTTATTCACGCAGAGCCAACAAAATGCAGAAAACTTGCATTAAACGTCTTATGCGTAAAAATAAATCTACTGTTTATGGTAAACTTAATAACTTCAAAGATGTTAAGTCCATTGAGGATTACCAACGTATAGTCCCCCTCTCCACCTATGCTGATTATGATGAATACGTTTGGAGGATGGCAAACGGCGAAAAAGGGCTTATTACAAATATGTTTGTTCGCCGATTCACCGAATCATCAGGAAGCACAGGCAAGCAAAAGCTCGTTCCACTCTCCTATTGGGCAGAGTGGGTTTGTCAGTGCTTCAGTTTCAGTGCACCCGTTGGTTGTGCGGTTAAATGGTTTATGAAAAAAGGTAGACCAATTCCGCCTCAAAAGGGTCTTTTAACCGCAGAAACAAGCAGACGCAAAGTTAAGGGTGGCACAATCAGTTGCTTATCGTCAATCCCCCTTCTTAACCTTCGACCCCTTGTTCCATTCTTCGCAACATCGCCGAAGGAAGTGCTTTTCCCTGAGCAAGGTGCGGATATGGATATGCATTATCTTAAACTCCGTTTTGCTTTACCTAACCGAAAAACAAGCTACTTAGGTACAGTATTCATTACAACCCTCGAGTCAATGTTCTTTTATATGGAAGAAAACTGGGAAATGCTATGTGATGATATTGAAAAGGGTATTATCAACGACAGTATTAAAATGCCCGAGGAACTCAGGAAGAAATACAATAAAAAACTAAAACCCAACCCCAAAAGAGCCGAGGAGTTACGTCGTGAATTCCGTAAGGGATTTGACGAATCGCCTATTATCCCGAGAATCTGGCCTAAGATTGAGTGGATGTACGGTATGGGTACGGGTTCTCTCGCCTTTTATGCTAAAAAATTAAGACGGTATATTGGCGAAGAAATGCCCATTCACTACTTGGGCTACACCGCAACTGAAGCATTTATGGCAGTTCCCATTGAACTGAACTCTTTCGAATATGTAATGCTTCCGCAGAACGGTTTTTATGAGTTCAGACCCATTGACTGCGACAGTTACGATAATCTTCTTACTATAAAAGACCTTGAAGTCGGCAAGGAATATGAAATAATACTTACTAATATGAGCGGTTTTTATCGTTATCGTATTGAAGATGTTATTAAAGTTACGGGCTTTTATCACCAATGCCCAAAAATCACTTTCTGTTATCGACTTAACCAAATTGCAAATATTAGCGGTGAAAAGGTAAGTTCCCTTGCTTTTGATGAAATCGTTGCTAACCTTTCTGAAAAGATGGATGATTTATATATCGGTTACAGTATTTATCCCGACAGGAGCACTTCACCCGGTCATTACATACTATTGGTTGAAACCGCAGAACCCATAAGCGACGAAAAGAAAGCAAAGTACAATGAAGCATTTGAAGAAATGCTATGTAAGGGTAACGTAAGCGTTGAGCCACTTATAAAAAGCGGTGCGTTAGGTCACTGCGAGGTTAAATTCCTGAAACACGGTACATACGACGATTACCGTGAAGTTTTACGAAAAAGAGGAGCAAACCTTAATCAGGTAAAACCCATTAAAGTTATTGACAATGACGAAAAAAGAGATTTCTTCTTTTCGCATATCCAAGGGTGAAAATATGTCTTCAATTAATAAAGAAAGTGAAATTATTTCCCTTAAAAACAAGGGTTTAACTGACGAAAAAGTCATTAAGGACCTGATTTGTCACAAAGAAAAAAATCCCGAACTTTACAACTCAAAAATTCCTTGTGAAATGTACGATAAAGTCAACCTGATGTGCCGTAATTATATGGACAGAATGGCACGTTTTGAAGTTGATTATGATTTTATAATTGACGAGGTTGCTTTTAAAAACACAGCGATATGTTGCCTTGAATGCGCACCCTTTATGCACTCAAAGGTTATTAACAGTCCCCTATCCCCATATTGGAAAGTTTGCGATTACCATATAGACCAAATGGTTACATTCGAAGAAGTTGAGGATGTTGAAAAAGCAAGAATGGAGTTTTTCTCAAAAGAAATTCTCCTTTCAAGCAACATTCAAATGAATATTGGAGTTTTTATAAACAACTCTAAATCCTATGTCTGCTTTATATGGAATCATATGTGTTTCGATGGTGGTGGATACAAAGCATTCTGGAGTGATTTTTGTAAAAACTACTCCGACTATGTTCTTTACGGTATATCCCCCGTTAACTTTTCAAGCGGTTCAAGAAAGTATACCGAAATTTATAAGGATATGGACAATGACTTTGCTAAGAAAGCAAAAAAACAATTTGCCAACATTTCACCTAAAGATAAACACATCCTTCCCTTCGAAGACTTAAAAAAGGAAGACAGTGTTATTATTGTACATCGCGAGGTAAGTGCAGAGAAGTTTTCGAAAGCCGTTGATTATGCAAAGAGCGTTGGTGCAACGGTCAATGATATTATAGTTGCCGCTTATATTGATGCTTTCGGCAAGGTTTCGGGAATGAATGAAAACGAATCCATAAACGTTTCCTGTGCTACCGATTTAAGACGTCACTTAAAAGACACAAAAAGTATCGGTTATACAAACCACGTTTCCTTTGTGCATTGTTACTTAGAACATAAGGGCTCGGATTTTAAGGATACGCTGAATAAGGTTTCATTAAAAACCAAGGAAATAAAAAAAGACCCCTATATGGGTCTGCATGGGTTACCGTTACTTAATATAGCATACAAATCAATGGTGTACCTACAAGCGGAAACGGTTGTTAAATTATTTTATAATAACCCTACACTTTCTGTAAGTAACGTTGGTAAAATTGATACGGTTGCTTTCTCTTTAGCCAATAACCCTCCATTTTCCGCTTTTGTTGCGGGAGCGGCTAAGAATAAGCCCTGTGCCGTAATGACGGCGTTGACCATCAACGGTACATTAAAAGCTTCAATGTGCTTAAGAGGTAACGAAAAAGATAAAGAACTATTAGAAAAGTTTTTCACCGAATTTAAAAATTCAATAGAAAGCATTTAAAAACAGGTCAGTAAGATGAACTTACTGACCTGTAATTTTTATTAATCCTTTGTAAGAGCACGGATATATCTCTTAAAGAATGCAACGCCTGATTCCAATGTATCAATGGGAATTCTTTCGTTTGTACCGTGAGTTGTTAAGAGAAGTTCCGTAGTCATAAGATATGGTGAATAACGATAAATATTATCGCAAACATCCTCATACTGACGTGCATCAGTACCACCCATTACAAGATAAGGAGCAACTATAACCTTGGGGTCCATAGATTTACAGATGTTTGAAATAACATTAAATGCTCTTGAATCTGTGGGTGAAATCTTAGAGGGATTTTTACCACTGAGAAGTTTAACTTCCGCTTTAGGTCCTGCATACTTTTTAATATGAGCCTCAACATCTTCCACCGTCTGACCGGGCATAATGCGGAAGTTAGCAACAACGCTCGCCTTCTGAGGAAGAACATTTGGTGCAGGGCTACCGTTTGACATTGTAATAGCGGTAGTAGTTCTCATCATAGATGCAACGGGAGGAATTTCGGTACATACTCTTTTAATAAGAGGTTTAAGAATGGGGAAATTACTCATTACGCATCTTACGGGATAGGTTGTACTCTTACCTAATTCGTTGAAAAGTGATGAAAGCTGGGGTGTAAGTTCGGCTTTAAATTGATGATTTTCAAGGTTACATACAATCTTAGAAAGTTCACCGATTGCACTGTGTTTGGGAGGTTGTGATGAATGACCTCCCTTTGCATTTACGGAAATCTCAAAGTCAACGTGACCTTTTTCGGCGATACCTATACCTGCAAGATGACCGTCAATAACTTTATCAACCTTAACGGAAAGAATTGCACCGCCCTCATCAATAACACTGTCGAGTTTGATACCGTGTTCCTTGAACCACATCATCATACTATGAGCGCCGCATTGTTCACCCTCAGCCATAACTTCCTCGTTATGACCGAAGCAAAGGTAAATGTCACGTTCGGGCACATAACCTTCAGCGAGGAGGGTTTCAACAGCTTCCATAATACCAATAAGTTGGTTTTTAATATCGATAGCACCTCTACCCCAGATATAACCATCGGCAACTTCACCGCCAAAGGGAGCGTGAGTCCAGTCACCCTCAGTACCGGGAGTAACGGGAACTACGTCCTGATGAGCAAGTAAAGCAATGGGTTCTTTTTCGGGATACGCACTCTTCCAATGATACATAAGAGAGCGTGTTGAAATAATCTGTAAATCAAGCTTCTCGTGAACAAGAGGATATGCCTCTTTTAAGAAAGCGTGAAATTCATCGAAAACAGACCAATCCACAAGGCTTTCATCCACATTGGCAATAGTAGGATACTGAATTGCCTTTGATAGGTTATTAATAAATCTCTCAACATCAACTTCCTCGGGAGGAAGCTTGTCTACCTCTGCAACGGGTTTAGCCTTGTATGTTGTAGCGGCTCTTACCATACTTACGCCGATACCTGCGGCTGCTATGGCACCTGTACCTGCTAAAATATACTTAGTTGCCTTTTTCATAATATCAACTCCTATTTTTATAAAAGATTAAAACAAAGACATCTGGTCACTGTCGGGAAGGTCACCGAAAGCACCGCAATTCTTTAATACTGCGATTGTTGAGCTACCTGCACCTGAACGGATTTCAAAATCTTCAATAGATGAGAATTCCGGACCACCGTCATTCCGTGCATTCGCGAGCTGGGCTGCGGCATTTTCACCGACACCTGCAAGGGCAGCGAAAGGCATACGGATTTTACCGTCCTCGGGTACATAGGAGCTTGCCGTTGATTTATATACATCAATTGGTAAAAACTCTATACCGCGCACCATAGCCTCATAAACAATCATCATAATTGTTTCTTTGGCTTTTTCTGCCGCAGATGCCTCTTTTCCTTTGGCTTTTATCATCTGCAATAATGATTTAACTGCATTCTTACCCTTTGACATTGCTTCTGCATCAACATCATCACCACGAACGGTGAGATATGCACAGTAATATTCAAGAGGTTTGTAAATTTTGAACCAAGCGAGTCTTAAGGATGCAATAATATACGCGGCGGCATGTGCCTTGGGGAACATATACTGTATCTTTTTACAAGAATCAATATACCATTCGGGAACACCGTGTTCACGCATCATTGCCTCTTGCTCAGGTTTTAACTGTTTGTTCTTTTTACGTACATCTTCCATAATATCAAAGGCGTGTTTAGGCTCAAGACCCTTATGGAGAAGATAAACCATAATACTGTCACGAGTACCGATAACCTCTGAAATTGTGCATATACCCTCTTTAATAAGGTCCTGAGCATTTCCAAGCCACACGGCAGTACCGTGGGAAAGACCCGCAATCTGAATAAGGTCGGCAAAGGTCTGAGGTCTTGCTTCAAGAAGCATTCCCTTAGTAAAGTCTGTACCCATTTCGGGAATCGAAAGTGTACCTGTGGGCCAACCTAACTCCTCCTCAGTTACACCTAAGGGTTCGGGAGAAGTACATATTTCGTAAAGTTTTCGGTCACTGATGTCGATATCAAGAACATCAATACCTGTTAAGTCGGTCAAATGCTTATAAATCGTAGGAACATCATGACCGAGTTCGTCGAGCTTTAACAATGTATCGTGCATTGAGTTAAAGTCAAAGTGTGTTGTGATAATATCTTTTGTTGTATCATCCGCAGGTCTTTGAACAGGTGTAAAATCCTCAACCTCGTATGTATTGGGAACAACAACCATACCGCCAGGGTGCTGACCTGTTGTTCTCTTAACACCCGTACAACCTATGGTGAGACGGTCAATTTCCGCCTTTGTCATTGTAAGACCGCGTTCATCCATATATTTCTTAACAAAGCCGTATGCGGTTTTGTCCGCAACACCCGAAATAGTACCGGCTTTGAAAACGTATGCTTTACCGAATAATTCTTCAGTATATTTATGGGATTGAGCCTGATACTCACCGGCAAAGTTAAGGTCAATATCGGGTGATTTATCACCAAAGAAACCAAGGAAGGTTTCAAAGGGTATTTCGTGTCCGTCACGCACTAACGGTGTACCGCAATGGGGACAATTCTTAGGCGGTAAGTCAAAGCCCGAACCGACTTCGTTATGAATAAAGAATTCGGAGTAACGGCACTCGGGACAACGGTAGTGAGGTTGCAAGGGGTTAACCTCGGAAATGCCCGCCATAATTGCAACAAACGACGAACCTACCGAACCTCTCGAACCTACGTAATAACCGCACTCCTCGGAGTGTTTAACAAGGAGTCGGGCAATCATATAAAGTCCCGCGAAACCGTTTTCAATAATGGATTTAAGTTCCTTTTCAAGTCTTTGGGCAACGATTTCAGGCACAGGGTCACCATACCATTCCTTTGCCCTATCCCAACAATGCTTGGTTAAATCTTCCTCCGCACCGGGGATTATGGGGTTGAAAGTACCGTCAGGTATGGGCAAGATACCCGGTTCAACCATATCGGCAATAATATTGGTATTAGTAATAACAACCTCTTTAGCCGTGTCTTCACCAAGGTAACTGAATTCCTCAAGCATTTCTGCGGTGGTTTTAAGGTACAAGGGCGGTTGATAATCCGCATCCTTAAAGCCCTGACCCGCCTGAAGAATTGCTCTGAATTTGGCGTCCTCTTTTTTAAGGAAATGAACGTCACCCGTGGCAACGGTCTTTTTACCTAATTCATCACCAAGGTTAATAATAGCACGGTTAATTGCCTTGATATCATCAAACGAATTAATATCCGCGTAAAGTTCCCTCATAGCCTCACGCATAGTTTCTTTTCTTAACATATACTCGTTATTACCGACGGGTTGTATCTCAAGATAATCATAGAAAGATGCGATTTCAACCAATTTTTCGTGGCTTTCTTTTTTTACAAAAGCTTCAAAAAGTTCGCCCTCGGAACAAGCGCTGCCTATAATAAGTCCTTCACGCATTTCGTGAATAAGACTCTTGGGCATACGGGGTTTACCACGGAAGTAGTCAAGGTTGGAACGGGAAATAAGTTTATAAAGATTCTTAAGACCAACTTTATTTTTAACAAGTAAGATACAATGATAATAAGAATCAAGTAAAATTTCTTCTTTGGATTTCTTCGAACCGTCACTGTTAATATCATTAACAAGGTACGCTTCACAACCGTAGATAATCTTAAAATCACTGCCACGTGCCGTATTACAGGCTTCGGGGAATGCTTGTACGCAACCGTGGTCGGTAATGGCAATTGCCTTATGTCCCCACTTCATAGCCGTTTTAACGATGGTTTTTGCACTTGTCATTGCGTCCATTGCGGACATATTGGTATGAAGGTGGAGTTCAACTCGCTTCTCCTCTGCCTCATCAACGGGGTCAACCTTTGTAATGGTTGAAACAGAGGTAGGTTTAATAATATAGTCTTTCTTATAGTCGTCATAAAGAAGCGGTCCACGGACAATTACCGTAACACCATCTTTAATTTTACTGTCAAGGTACTCGAGTTGTTCTTTCAAATCAAAGAATTTACATCCAAATGAGCCTGTATTATCGGTAATGTTAAACTCGATAATTGAACGCTTACCGTCTTTGGTTTCGCGTTTTTCGTATTTAAATACATCACCCCATACAAGTATTTCACCATCATCAAATGAAATCTCGCTCATAGGAGTGGGTTTTGCGTATTTAAACTGACCGAAAATTGCCTGAACAGTATTGAAATCAAGGGGTACACCCTCAAAATTCGGGTTAACCTCAGGGGGTTTCACAGGTTGATTTGACCTGTCGATTTCCCGTTGTTTTTTTAAAAAATCCTCTTCGCTACTGTTTTCGCCCTCGAAAACAACAGTAATTTTTCGTTCAAAATGCTGTAATATATAGTCTTCAAGGAATTTATCTGCTTTGGCATTTTCGCATATATCCCTACCGTGTTTTAAAAACTTAACGGTAAAAACATCATCAACAAAAGTTGTTTCTATCTGGTCTAAAAAGCCATTGGTCTGAGGAACACTCTTTTTAACAACCCTTAAAAGCATCGGGAAACACTCGTATTTAAGTGCTTCGGGAGGTAAAACATAATCAAACTCCACTCGTTTAAGAGAAAGGGAATTTTTAACCTCCCCTGCCACGGCTTTAAGGCACATAATATTATCAAAAATATCAATATGCAATAAAGCGGACATTGACTGTTCCTCTTTATTAATATGTAAATCGGTGAACAAGGTGTTTTTCAACATATTACGATATTTGTCAGTAGATATGTATTCACCGAATATTTCAAGGAAATTGTACAATTTCATATTTTATCTAATTCGTCAAGTAATTCTTTGACAATGTCCTCTTCGGACACCTTTCTTAAAATTTCGCCCTTTTTGAAAAGGACAGCACATCCGTCGCCACCCGCAATACCGATATCCGCTTCTCTTGCTTCACCGGGTCCGTTAACCACGCAACCCATAACGGCAATTTTAACGGGCTTTTTAATATTCTTTACTGCATCTTCAACCTGTGCCGCTAAAGATACAAGGTCAATTTTAGTTCTGCCACAAGTAGGACAGGCAACAATCTGAGGAGTTTCAACACGAAGATTAACCGCATTGAGAATATTTCTTGCGGCATAAATCTCTTTAACGGGTGAATCGGTAATAGAAACTCGCATAGTATCACCGATACCCTTAAGAAGTAATGAACCGATACCGATAGATGATTTTACCAACGAACTTCTTTCAGTTCCCGCTTCAGTAACACCTAAATGTAAAGGATAGTCGCAACGCTCGGCAACAAGAGAATATGCGTTTACCATATTCTCAACATCCGATGATTTAATAGAAATAACGGTATCATAGAAACCACAATCTTCAAGAAGTTTAACGTGTCTGAATGCACTTTCAACCATTGCCTCGGGTGTTGCACCACCGAATTTTTCAAGCAAATCCTTCTCAACTGAGCCTGAGTTTACACCGATACGAATAGGAACACTCTTTAAAGCACAAGCATCCGCAACGGCTGCAACACGCTCCGCAGAGCCGATATTACCCGGATTGATACGGATTTTATCCACACCTGCCTGAAGGCTTTCAAGAGCAAGTCTGTAATCGAAATGAATATCGGCAACAAGGGGTACTTTTGACTGCTCCTTAAGTTTACCGAGAACTTTAACCGCATCCATATCGGGGACTGCCATACGCACAATTTCACAACCCGCATCCTCCAAGGCTTTAAGTTGTGCTAAATTACCCTCGAAATCCGATGCGGGAGCATTTAACATTGACTGGATGGCAATGGGAGCATCGCCACCGATTTTAATATTACCTACTTTAACTTGTCTTGAAATACGTCTAATCATAATTAATCACCGCTAAAATAAAAATATAACATCTTTTATAGATATAACTGCCATAAACAACAATAAAATCACAATTCCCACTGTGTGAACTATACCCTCACGCTTTGGGGGAATGGGTTTTCTTCGTATCATTTCAATGAAAATAAAGAATAATCGTCCGCCATCAAGTGCGGGAATGGGTAAAAGATTGAATACACCAACATTAATTGTAATCATAGATAAGAAGGTAAGAGCTGTAAGGATTTTATCGCCGACATTTTCCGCCTGTGATGTAGTTTCGGCTATGGCGGAAATCGTACCTATCGGTCCTGAAATCTCCCGCATACCGTATTTACCCGTAACTATATCAACAAGGCTTAAACGTACCATCTGAACAATGGAGGCAGAGTCAAGAACCGAATTTACAATCACATTCTTTACAGTAGGTTTTTCACCAACAATTTGAAAATCCTGTTGAATGTATTTCTTCCCCTCAAACTCAAATTGCTTGAATTCAACATCCTTAAGCTCTATTTTTTCACCATCACGAATTACGGTAAAATCAATTTTATTATCAACATCACGGACGAGATTGAAAGAAATACCCATATAGGAATAAATATGAGTGTTATTTATTTTAACTATCTCGTCACCCGACTGCAGTCCGCTTTGCTGACTTACAGCACCGGGCATAAAGCCGTAAATAGTCCTTGTGCCTACAGCACCACTGAATGTAAGGCAAACAGCAACAACAAGTACACCCAAAATAAGATTTAATATTGCACCGGCAGCAATGATAATAAAGCGCTGCCACGCCGGTTTCTTACCGAAAGCTCTCTCGTTATCGCTTTCTTCGTCCTCACCCTCCATACTTACAAAACCACCAATGGGTAAAAGACGTATAGCATAAAGGGTTTCACCTATTTGTTTTTTTATAATTTTCGGGCCCATACCCAATGAAAACTCATTAACCTTAACTTTAAAAAGCTTTGCAAAGAAGAAATGTCCAAACTCATGGATGCCGATAATTACACCAAAAAGGAGCACAGCTAACAAATAGGGCCAGACATTAGACCAGATAACGCCAATATCGAGATTGATAATAAACACCTCCGAATTATATGGATGCTAATTCGCGTACTTTTTCACGCATAAGGATATCAGTATCAAGGACATCCTGTAATGTATAGTCGGGTTTATCGGGGGCAAATTCTGCCGCCTTAGAGATAAATTCGGGAATCTGAAGGAAGGAAATTTTACCCTGTCTGAAAAGAAGATTTGCTTCTTCGTTGGCGCAGTTAACCGCCGCAGGAGTAAGACCGCCTTTTTTAATAGCATTACGACAAATATCCATACAGGGGAAATTTTCATAATCGGGTTTGTAGAAAGAGAGATTACCTACCTCCCACAAATCCAACTGTTTTTCAGGTGACGGGAAACGGTCGGGATATGTTATCGCAAACTGAATGGGTAAACGCATATCGGGGTGACCCAACTGAGCAATAACCGAATTATCATCATACTCTATAAGCGAGTGAACAATACTTTCACGATGAACAACAATATCAATCATATCGGGACTCACGTCAAACAACCAAACAGCTTCAATAAGCTCAAGACCTTTATTAAACATTGTAGCGCTGTCAATGGTTATTTTCTGACCCATACTCCAACTCGGGTGCTTAAGCGCATCCGCAAGAGTAACATTTTCAAGTTCTGCACGGGTTTTTCCGAAGAACGGTCCGCCCGAAGCAGTCAGAATAATTCTCTTTAAAGCTGAGTTACGAGGAGCACCCAAAAGACATTGGAAAATAGCCGAATGTTCACTGTCAACGGGTAACAAGGGCACATTATTTTTCTTAGCCGCATCCGTAACAAGCTTACCGCCTGCAACAAGGGTTTCTTTATTGGCAAGAGCAATAATTTTACCCGCATTTACCGCATCAAGGGTAGGTTTGAGACCCGCCATACCTACAACCGAGTTAAGGGTTATTTCGCCATCTGCCTCGGCACCGCAAAACGAAACGCCCTCAAGACCGCTATAAACCTTTACGGATAAATCCGCAACTCTTACCTTAAGGTCTGCGGCGGCTTTCTCGTCAACAAGTGCTGCATAAGCAGGTTTAAACTCACGAATTTGTTTTTCAATAATATCAACATTTGAAAATGCCGCAAGGGATTCAATTTTATATCCCCTTGCTCTTGCAACGTCAAGTGTCTGAACACCGATTGAACCGGTAGAACCTAATAAATTTATCTTTTTCATAATTTTCCACTCAAAACTTATTTACTATGTAGATTGCCGAATATAAAACCGGCATAACGAACAATGCGCTATCGAATCTATCCATAATTCCGCCGTGACCGGGTAAAAGTTTACCAAAATCCTTAATACCGAAATTACGTTTAATAGTAGATGCGGCAAGGTCACCAAACATACTTACAACAGAAAGAATTACGCTTAAAATAATTACAACGATGTATGAGAAACCTGCTCCGCCGTCGAAAAACTTTTTGAACACAAAAAGGAGCAACACATTCAATACTACTGCACCGACAACCCCACCAACGGCACCTTCAACAGATTTTTTAGGGCTTATTTTAGGACAGAGCTTGTGTTTACCGAATTTGCTGCCGACAAAATAAGCAAAAATATCGGTCATCCACGAAGCAAAGAATGCAAAAATAAGCAAGTAAATACCGTCAATCTGTTTATATCCGTCAATGTAATGCTCAATATCACGGAAAATAATCATAACCGAGAAGGCATAGGGAATACAAACCGAGGCAAATATTGACATAACTGCGTGAATAAATTGAGTTTTTTCGTACTGAAGCAACATCATTATAAGTATTAAAACTACATAAATGCCGCCAAAAACCGCAAACGGAATTTTAACCTTAAAATGGAACAAAAACGGCACAACAGCCGAAAGAGCCATACTTGCTGCCATAATAAGGGGATTTTTAAGACCAACCGCCTTTTCAACCTCAAAAACCGCTATTACCGACAGTAATGCAATAAATACAGGGAATACAAGAGTATTCATCAAAAGCATTGCACCAATAAATATTATTGCAAACAAAGCTCCTGTTATTACTCTTTGTTTCATAAAAACACCCTTTCGAAATATACTTTAAAAAGCCATTAAAATCCGAAAGCTTTCGCAGACGGATTTTTAGGGCAAAATATTATACACCACCGAAACGGCGATTTCGTTTTTGATAGTCAAAGAGAATTTCGTTTACGTCTTCCTCTGTAAAATCAGGCCAGAGAACATCCGAAAACCAGAACTCAGAATATGCTGATTGCCACGTAAGGAAATTAGATAAACGAAACTCGCCACTGGGACGAACGATTATATCCGGGTCGGGTTGACCGGCGGTATAAATATAATTATCTACCGTTTCCTGGGAAATATCGTCAACTGACAATTCACCGTCTTTGACTTTCTGAGCAATTTCTTTAACAGCGTGAGTAATCTCGGCTCTGCCACCATAATTCAAAGCAATATTTACGGTAACATGGGAGTACTTAGCAGTCTTTTTTTCGGCACGTTCAATTAATCTTAAAAGATCTTTAGGAAGTCCTTCTCTTTCGCCGATAAATTTAAGACGCATCTGCTTAATGTCATTTTCTGCGGTACGCTCGTCACCCTCAAGAAGATACTCTTTGAAAAGCTTCATAAGAGCACCGACTTCCTTTTTGGGTCGTGACCAGTTTTCGGTCGAAAAGGCATAGAAGGTCATATGCTTTATACCGACATCCGCACAGTATTCACAAATTTTACGGAAGGTTTTTGCACCCTCCTTATGACCGGCACTACGTTCAAGCCCACGCTGTTTTGCCCATCTGCCGTTACCGTCCATTATGAAACCGATGTGTTGTGGTAAAACTTCAAATTGAGGAATATTATCGTACATAATTATATTTCCATTATCTCTTTAGTTTTTGCAGCCGCAATTTCATCAATTTTTTTGATGAATTCGTCTGTAATTTTCTGAATTTCTTCTTCGCCGTATTTCTGATCATCTTCGGTGATTTCAGAATTCTTTTTCATAGTCTTTATTTTTTCGATACAGTCGCGTCTGATCTGACGAACTGCAACCTTTGCTTCTTCACCTAATGAGGCAACATCCTTTGAAAGCTGTTTTCTGCGTTCCTCGGTAAGTGCAGGGAAAACAAGTCGGATAATTCTGCCGTCGTTGGAA
>JAZNVE010000199.1:0-20727 GCA_045592665.1 Acutalibacteraceae bacterium | reverse complement strand
CAGAATACTTGGCATTTTCAATTACTTCATCAGGATTATGGCACACATCATAACCGCACACATCACAGAAAAATCGACCTCTGCCACCTGTATATGACGCAACTTCAGTTGCATAACCATTAAGGCAAACAACAGGTGCTTTACCGGTAATAATACTTATTCCGTTTGATTCTTCAGGGGAATCAAATGTGCCGTTTTTCATCCTTATATCGCTTATAGCCCTACCGATTTGTTCAGTGGGCACTTCTAACCTGAAATTATAATAAGGCTCTAAAAGAACTGATTTTGCCTGCATTAACCCCTGTCTTACGGCACGGTATGTAGACTGCCTGAAATCGCCACCCTCAGTGTGCTTCAAATGGGCTCGACCGGCGGCAAGGGTGATTTTAATATCAGTTATGGGTGAACCTGTAAGTACGCCTAAATGCTCTTTCTCACTTAAATGAGCGAGTATTAAGTTCTGCCAGTTTCTATCCAGTGAATCCTCGTTACACTTGCTCGTTAAAACAATACCGCTTCCACGTGGCATCGGCTCTAAAATCAAGTGAACCTCCGCGTAATGTCGTAACGGTTCATAATGACCAACGCCCTCTACGGTATCTTCAATTGTTTCTTTATACAGTACCCTACCCGAATCGATTTCAACATCAATATCAAATCGTTCGGCAATGATACCTTTAAGAATTTCCGTTTGTATATCACCCATAAGTGACACATTTATTTCCTGCAAAAATGAATTCCACGAAACGTGTAACTGTGGATCTTCGGCTTCAAGTAAACGAAGCTTCGGAAGGAATGTCTGAGCATCACAATTATCGGGTAATACCACGCGATAATTCATAACAGGTTCAAGGTATGATTCGGAAAAAGAGTGCTCAACACCAAGACCATCACCGCAATTAAGGGAAGAAAGACCCGTTACAACACATACTCCACCGGCAGTCATCTCATCAACATTAGTAAATTTACTGCCTGAGTAAACACGTATTCCATTAACTTTTTCGTTTCTTCCGTTATAAGAAACAGTATCTTTTACTTTTAAAGCCCCACCTGTAATTTTAAGATGGGTAAGCCTTTCACCTTTTGAGTCGTGGGTAATTTTAAATACTTTAGCAGAAAAGTCATTTGGATAAGACTTTACTCTTATATATTTATAAAGACCGTCTACAAACTCATCAATTCCCTGTGACTTTAAGCCCGAGCCGAAATAACAAGGCACAACGAGACGTTTAGCAATCATATTGATAATTTCATCAACCGAAACCGCGCCGTTGTTAAGGTATTTTTCTAAAACAGCTTCATCACATACGGCAATATTTTCATAAAACTCGTCAGTATTCTGAGTACTGAAATCAACTATACATTCACCGCAAAGTTCTTTTAAATCAGTTAAAATGTCACTTTCGGGAAGTCTCGCAAAATCCATTTTCGTCACAAAAATGAAGGTTGGAATATTATAACTTTTTAAAAGTTTCCATAATGTTCTTGTATGAGATTGTACACCGTCAGTACCGCTGATAACGAGAATTGCGTAGTCAAGAACCTTTAACATTCTTTCGGTTTCTGCAGAAAAATCCACGTGTCCGGGGGTATCAAGAAGTGTTACCTCTAAATCGTTTATCTCAAAAACAGACTGACCTGCGAAAATTGTAATACCCCTTTCCTTTTCAAGGGTATGGGTATCCATAGTCGTATCGCCATTATCAACACGACCTAATTTTCGTATTTTACCCGCCTTATACAACAAGGCTTCGGCTAAGGTTGTTTTACCTGCATCAACGTGAGCAAGTATTCCCACTACTGTTTTTTTCATATAACCCTTTTACAAAAACCGACAGAACATTTTTGCTCTGTCGGTAATTAAATTTAATTAAAGCTTACTTCTATTTCGCCATCGTTAGCATTAACGGTAATTTCATTAATGAGAACGCCGGCATTATCAATAAGAATATTAGCAACCTTATCTTCAACGCATTTACGAATAGTACGCCTGATATCACGTGCACCTCTGCCACCATCTTCGGACTTCTCGGCTATTATTTCGCATACTCCGTCACCAACAACAAGGTCAATACCTTTATCTTTAAGAGGTTGACGGAATTCTTCAATAAGAATAGCGGCAATTTTAACGAGTTCCTCTTTACCGAGGGTGTTGAAAACAACAATCTCATCAACACGGCCTAAGAATTCGGGTCTTAAGAATTCCTTAAGGGCTTTCATAGCCTTATCTTTAGATGCGGTATTCTTATCGCGGTTAAAACCAAGTGCATTCTCTGTAATATGACTACCTGCGTTGGATGTCATAATAATAACCGTGTTTTCGAAACTAACCGTTCTACCCTGTGCATCGTTGGTTTTACCCTCGTCAAGAATCTGAAGAAGGATATTCATAACGTCGGGATGTGCTTTTTCAATTTCATCGAAAAGTACAACGGAATAGGGTTTTCTTCTTACTTTCTCAGTAAGTTGACCTGCTTCATCATAACCCACATATCCGGGAGGCGAACCAATAAGCCTTGAAACACTGTGTTTTTCCATAAAGTCGGACATATCAAGTCTGATAAGGGTTTCGGGTGTTTCAAAAAGTTCATTTGCAAGTTGTTTTACAAGCTCGGTTTTACCTACGCCCGTAGGACCAACAAAAATGAATGATGCAGGTTTTCTGACTGCAGAAATCTGAACTCGGCTACGTCTTATAGCGGCAGCAAGAACCTCAACAGCTTCATCCTGACCGATAATTCTTGCTTTTAACTTATCCGCAAGGTTAGAAAGCTTTCGCATATCATTCTCGATGATTTTAGATGTGGGAATACCTGTCCAAAGATTAATTACCTTAGCAACATCTTCTTCTGTAACAGCATTATCATCGGCTTTGACTTTTACGGTTGCTATTTCCTTTTCAATTGCCATTTTTTCGGCTTTGAGCATTGAAATTGCCTCATAATCAGGACCGTTTTCGTCAGTTACATTAAGCAATTCTTCCTCTTGCTCTGCAAGTTCTTCTAACTTCTTGGTAAGTTTCTGATAATCACTTATAGCAACATTTCTGAGGTTTGCACAAGTACAAGCCTCGTCGAGAAGGTCAATAGCCTTATCAGGTAAAAATCTGTCGTTTATATATCTTTCGGAAAGCAAAACTGCTCTGTACACAAGGGCATCGGAAATTTTAACCTTATGGAAATCCTCGTAGTATTCCTTAATACCCAAAAGCATCTTATAACAGTCGGCAACCGAAGGTTCTTCGACCTTTACAGGTTGGAAACGTCTTTCGAGAGCCGCATCCTTTTCAATATGCTTACGATACTCATTAAATGTAGTAGCACCAATAACCTGAATCTGTCCTCTTGAAAGAGCGGGTTTAAGAATATTAGCGGCATTCATTGAGCCTTCCGCATCACCCGTACCAACAAGGTTATGAACCTCGTCAATAAAGAGGATAATATTACCCTCGGCTTTAACTTCGTCCACAAGACCCTTGATACGGCTTTCAAACTGACCGCGGAACTGAGTACCTGCAACAAGGGAAGTAAGATCAAGAAGATGAATTTCTTTATCCGCAATACGTGCGGGAACATCACCACTCGCAATTTTTAATGCAAGACCTTCTGCGATAGCGGTTTTACCAACACCGGGTTCACCGATAAGGCAGGGATTATTTTTCGTTCTACGGCAAAGAATCTGAGTAACACGGTAGATTTCAGTTTCCCTACCTATAATACGGTCAATTTTACCCTCACGGGCTTTTGCGGTTAAATCGGTACAGTAAGAACCAAGAAATTTACGTTTTGTTTTACGTTTCTTCTTTTTCTTCTTACTGTCCTTATTATCTTCTTCATCGTCGGAAACATCATCTTCCGCATCATCAGTTTCAGCATTTTCGCCCTTAGGTATAGCATTATTATTGCCACCGAAAAGATTCTGCATAAAGGGCATTGTACCTGCTCCGCCCAATTGAAAATCATCCATATTATCCATAATATCACCGAATTGTTCGCTAACTGCGTCTATATCCTCTTCGGTGATGCCCATATTCTGCATCATCTGCTTAATGGGACCGATATTCATTTCTGAAGCACATTTAAGACAAAAGCCTTCCTGCGTGGTTTTTTCGCCCTCCACCTTTGAAACAAATATAACTGCGGGGCGTCTTTTGCATTTACTACATAACATTTTATTATTCATTTAATACTCCCGGGACTAACTTATTTTTTAGAAAATTTTTCTTTGAACTGACGGAATGTGTCAGGTAAATAACTGATAAATGCAACAATTGTTAGTATTGCCGAAATAGCTACAAGTATCATCATAACAACGGGTGGTAATGTGAAAGCAACATCTTTAAGTAAACCTACTTCAGGTCCGAAAGCTACGATTACCAACATAATTGCATAGAAAGCGAATGTTGCAACTTTACCGAAGATTTCTGCAGCAGAAGGACGGAGATTTAAAAGAAGCATTATTCCGCCAAAAACAACCATTATTAACTCTTTAACGATAAACACAAGGAAAATCCAGCTAAAAGCTTTAAGTGTAGCATCAGTTGCTTTATTAAAGGAAATGAAAAGCAATACAGCAAGAGTTATCTGAGTTAATTTATCTGCAACAGGGTCAAGAACTTTACCCAACGCACTAACCTGATTAAATTTACGAGCAATTTTACCGTCAAGGAAATCGGATATACCCGAAAGAGCAAGCATTACGATTGCCCATACAGGTTCGCCTGTCATAAAGAAATACGCAAATGCGGGGATTATAAGTATTCTTATAACGCTTAATAAATTTGGGATGGTTAAACAACCTTCAAATAAACCTTTCATCTTTAAAACCTCACATAAAATTATTAAAAGAATTATTTTCTATTAAAAACTGATAGACGTATGATTGAGAAACAATATTCTCTAACCAAGGTATATCAATTACAAACACAAGCGGACAAATTACAAAACAAAACATTACAACGAAAACCAATGCTTTAACGATACCTAAAACACCGCCTAAAATTGTATTTGCCTTGCCTACAATTGGAATTTTTCTAACTAATTTACTAAAAATAATAGCAACATTTTTGAGAATAAACGAAAGCAACACAAAAAGTACTACAAAAACTACAACCTCAAGCACGGATATGATTATATCCGACGCTACATTATCTATAAAGGCATTTACGATTTTTTCATCAGAAAGAACTTCGAGGTCTATTGCATTTATGGCAGATTCAAGGTTAAACCCAAGCCCCTGCGATGCATTCAAAACACCTTTGGGAAGTGAATCGGTCATTGCCTGAAGTTTACTGTCAAAAGAAACATCCTGAGAAAGACCTGAAAGTACTTCTGTAAGCTTTGATTTAATTTTATCATATAAAAATGAACTGTATATGAATTCGGACACAGGTTTTGAAAATTTATATGATAAAAAGCCAGAAAGTGCCACAGCAACGGTGTTTAATAAAGATAAAACGAACCCTCTTTTAGCAGTAAAGACGATAATTACTACTGCAACGACACCTAAAACTATATCAAAAATATATTTTTCCATAATGTCAACCTCAGTTACTCAATTCAATTTCGGAGTTACCGTAAGAAAAACATCTTGAAATTTTATTAAGGGAAACAATAAATATAAAATCATCGGTAGGTAAGATACCCTGTGCCTCCCCTTTATACACTATCTTTGAAACTTCATTTCCGTTATAGTTATAAACGTATATTGCTTTTTCACCCAAAGCAAATATGTATTTATCACTCATCCTGACATTTTTTATAGAATAATCGGTCTGTATTGTTGTTTTGGTTTTACCGTTGGATTTTAACAAGTGAATCTCAAATACATTTTCACTTCCGTATTTAGCAAGACAAACAATGTATTTCCCGTTAGAAGCAACATCACAGGAATTAAACTCTGATGAATAATACTTAAGAGATTGAGTGTACTTTTCGTCCTTTCGATTGATGGTATATACACCAACGTCAGTCAACAAAGTGAGCGTATTATACGCAGTAAATTCAATATCAAAAGGTACCGCGCCAATTACGGTTTGTGTATTAAGAGGCTCGTTGTAATCAACACCGAAATATTGAATATTCGTAAGAAGATTTCCGTTTTTGGCACCTAAGGCCGCAACCCCTACATATTTACCGTTATCAGAAACACTGACGGACACAATATTTTCGTATGCGCAATTCCATTGAAATTTTAGTTTATTGCTTTTATTGTAAACTGCAATAGCACTTGTCGCACCGTCTATTTTAGTCCCCAGAGCATATGTACCATTTTTACCGTAATCGGCAGAAATAATTATATTTTCGGCTTTACCTTCATAAACAACCTTTTTTTCATTTATAAGAATAAACTCGTTACCTCCACGGTCAAAAACTATACCTTTATCTCCATTGACGGAAATACCGGGTTTTGCAAAAATATGTGGTTGAGAAAATTTCAACTTCCCCTCCGGTGAATACACAGCAACATTATCCGTAGTCAGCAAAACTATACTGTCACCCAGTATTTCGGTACAAACAGTGGTTTCGGTGTTAATGGCTATGGGAAATCTTTCATCATTACCCGAAACAGCCACCTTTGCTTTTAGGAGTAAAGCACTCAATGGTATAATCCCCACAGACGATAATATGTAAACAAATACAAATGCTATCGCCAACGCACTCACAATAATAACTTTCGCCCGTGACTTAGCTGAGAGCTTTGAAACTTTACGCTCGCCCATATATCCGCTTTTTAGTTCGGTAAATTTAACCTTCATTCTCGTCACCTGAAAAGAAAACTTTATTAAGATACAAGCCATCGGGTATAGCAGTAATACCCGCCGCCGTTCTGTCCTTTAATGAAATAATATGAGGTATATCCTCCGCAGAAATCTTACCGTTATTTACATACAACAAAGTTCCTGCCATAATTCGTACCATATTATACAAAAAACCGTTACCGCAAACGGTAAAAACCACAAAATCACCTTGTCGTTTAACGTTTGCATAATAAATAGTTCTTACCTTTGAAACAACCTCTGCACCCGATGCACAAAAGGATGAAAAATCACGTTCACCGACAAAATGTTGTGCAGCTCTATTCATAAGCTCAACATCCATCGGGTATTTATGATTCATAGCCCTTTTGTAATTAAACGGTGAATGGATTTTTGTATTTTCAAAGTAATAAGTATATTCTTTTTTTACACAATCAAACCTTGCATTAAAGTCGCAATCAACCTCCGTACAGGACATAATTGAAATTTCACCCGGTAATTTAGCAGATGTAAGGGCAACCGGAAAACTTTCGCAAGGTATCGTACTATCAGTACGCACGTTAAAGTAATATTCTCTTGCGTGAACACCAGCATCAGTACGGCTACAACCAATTATATTAGGTTCTTCACCCGTAAGTCGGGTCCACGCTTTTTTTATTTCGCCCTGAACGGTAACTGCATTTTCCTGTTGTTGCCAACCGTGAAATGCCGAACCGTCAAAAGCGGCTTTAAATAGTAAATTTCTCATATTAAATTATCTTATCAAACAAAATATTAAGTGTTATAACACCTACAAGAACAAGAATCGAAACAATTAAAGCAACTATGTCACGCCACGAAAATTTCATCTGTCGCATTCTTGTTCTGTTATCTCCCCCTGTGTAACAACGGCAGGACATAGCATCCGCAAGTTCAATAGCGCGTTTAAACGCAGAAACAAATAAGGGAACAAATATCGGGAATAATGCCTTTACCTTTTTTAATATATTACCCGATTCAAAATCGGCACCCCTCGCCTTCTGTGCGGACATAATTCTGTCAATTTCATCAACAAGGGTGGGTATAAATCTTAATGCTATTGTCATCATCATAGCAAATGTATGAACTTCAATTTTAAATATTTTAAGCGGTGAAAGTAACTTTTCTATGGCATCAGTTAAATCAGTCGGTGCCGTAGTATAAGTCAATAATGAACTTATAAGCAATAAAAGTAATATTCTCGCCGTAATAAATATTGCGGTAAATACGCCCTTATCGGTAATTGTAATAAACTTCCACGAAAAAAGTTCATTACCGTCTTTAATATAATAAAGTTGTAAAATAGTTGTAAGCAAAATAATTGGCAGAAGCGGTTTAAAACTCTTAAGAACGAGTTTAACGGAAAGTCGCGAGAAAAGATACGCAACTATACCAAATAACCACACAAGACCCAAGGACCAGAAATTACCGCATACAAACACGAGAACAAGGAAAACAACCGTTAAAAGAATCTTGCTTCTTGCATCAAGATTATGAATAAAAGATTTCCCAGGAAAATATTGTCCTATTGTAATATCTTTAATCATACGGTGCCTCCTTTCCGGAGATATGCCAAAATAGCATCTTTGGCACCTTCAACTGTGTATTCGGTATCACCTAAGTCGTAACCTGATTTTTTTAATTCAATAAATAACGAAGTAATTTCGGGAACATCAAGACCTAATTCGGACAATAATTCGCCCTGAGAATACACCTCGTCAACAGTACCCTGTAAAGCAATTTCGCCATCATTCATAACAATTACCCGTTTTGCAACCGAGGCTACGTCATCCATATTATGAGAAACGAAAATTACCGTATTACCCGTTCTTTCATTATAAGTTTTAATTAAGTCAAGTAAGTTATTTTTACCCATAGGGTCAAGACCCGCGGTAGGCTCGTCAAGTATAAGAACCTTTGGTTGCATTGAAATAACACCCGCAATAGCAACTCGACGTTTTTCACCACCGGAAAGGTCAAATGGTGACTTTTCAAGATAGTCCTCTGTAAGACCAACATATTCCAATGACTCATATACACGGTTTTTTATTTCGTCATCGGATAATTTCATATTATGAGGACCAAAGGCTATATCTTTATAAACAGTTGACTCAAATAACTGTTGCTCGGGATACTGAAAACAAAGACCTACATTAAAACGACATTCACGGAGCGTTTTTTTAGACTCATAAATGCTTTTACCCTCAAATAAAACATCTCCGGAATCGGGCTTTAAAAGTCCGTTAAGATGTTGTAAAAGTGTACTCTTACCCGAACCCGTATGACCAATAACGGCAACAATTTCACCCTGTTCAAAGTCAACACTGACGTTCTTAAGAGCACCTTTTTCAAATGGGGTGCCTTTAGAGTATCCGTATATTAAATTTTTGACGGAAATAACGGACATTTCATTAACCTCTGTTTTCAGTAATCTTTTTAAATTCTTCTGCAAATTCCTGAGGTGTTAAGGGTATACCACCAATATTAACACCTGATTTTTTCAATTCTTCAGTAAGTTCAAGGGGTTTAGGAACTGTAAGACCTATTGACTTAAGAAGGTCGCTTTTTACAAAAACCTCTCGCGGAGTTCCATCCATACAAACCTGACCTTCATTCATAACTACTACCCTATCGGCTTTAACAGCCTCGTCCATAAAATGGGTAACGAGTATAATCGAAATACCAAGTTCATCTTTCAATTTATGGAGTGCATGCATAACCTCCCGCCGTCCCACAGGGTCAAGCATTGCCGTGGGTTCATCAAGAACAATGCAATTTGTTTGCATAGCAATAATACCCGCAATGGCAACACGTTGTTTCTGACCGCCTGAAAGACGGTGAGGTTCGTGCCTTCTATATTCGTACATATTTACGATTTTTAAAGCATCGTCAACTCTTTTTCGTATTTCTTCACGGGGAATACCGAGATTTTCAGGACCAAACGCAACGTCATCCTCAACAATGGTTGCAACTATCTGGTTATCGGGATTTTGGAAAACCATACCAACTTTACGGCGGATATCAATTTCCGAATCCTCGTCGGATGTGTCATACCCGAAAGTACAAACTTTACCCTCATTAGGAATAAGTAAGGCATTTATAAGTTTTGCCATAGTTGATTTACCTGAGCCATTGTGACCAAGCACACAAGTAAACTGACCTTTATAAAAATCAAGGGAAAGATTTTTTAAAACAAAATCCTCTTCATCCGAATACCGAAAAGAAACATCTTTAAATTCAATAATTTTTTCCATATCACTTAGACCATACGGCAGTTGAGCCACAGGGAAGAACAAGTCCGCTCTGAGTCACGGGAAGACCTATTTCATCCGCATAAGCCTTTCCACCAAACCTCTTAGCAACAGTAGAATTAAGAATATAACTCATTACTGCGGGTGAAACCCCGGCAGTATATGAATTTATCAAAACTGCAAGTGAATCATCGGTAAGAAGTTCTTTACAACTATCAACAAAGCCGTATATTTCATTTTCAAGTTTCCATACTTCACCACCCGGACCTCTGCCATATGAGGGCGGGTCCATTATGATGATGTCATATTTATTGCCTCTACGGATTTCACGGGCAACAAATTTCATACAATCGTCAACAATCCATCTGACACTTCTGTCTGCAACACCTGTTGAAACTGCATTTTCCTTTGCCCATTGCACCATACCTTTTGAGGCGTCCACGTGAACAACCGAAGCACCTTTTAGAAGTGCACTTACGGTTGCAGCACCTGTATAAGCGAAAAGATTAAGGACTTTAACATCTTTTCTTCCGCTCTTTTCTATAATGTCACCTACTAAGTCCCAATTACACGCCTGTTCGGTAAAAACACCCGTGTGTTTAAAACCCATAGGTTTCAAATTAAAGCGTAAATCCTTATACCCGATTTGCCATACTTCGGGTATTTTTTTATAAAATTGCCATGCACCGCCACCCTGATTAGAGCGGATATACCGTGCGTGAGCATTTTTCCAAAGTGGGTTTTCACGTTTTGTATTCCAAAGTGCCTGAGGATCGGGTCTTATGAGGAAGATATCGCCCCATCTTTCTAACCTTTCACCGTCAGAGCAATCTATAAGTTCATAATCCTTCCATCCGTCGGAAACACGCATTAAAGTAATCTCTCCTTAATAACCTGAGCAATTTCCTGAGCAAGAATATTAATCTTCTCTTCGTCCTTACCCTCGAGCATTACACGTACAAGGGGCTCAGTACCTGAAACACGAACAAGAACTCTACCTTCATTGCCGAGTTCTTTTTCTGCAGCTTCAATTGCTTTTTTGATTTCTTCATCTCTCGGGAATCTTGCTTTACCGAAGTCAGAAACACGAACGTTAACAAGCACCTGAGGAAATACTTCCATTTCAGAAGCAAGTTCAGAAAGTGATTTACCCGTTTCTTTCATTACGCAAAGAAGTTTAAGCGCGGAAAGTTCACCGTCACCCGTTGTGGCAAAATCACGGAAAATAATGTGACCTGACTGTTCACCACCGATAACAAAATCATTCTCAAGCATATTTTCAAGAACATAGCGGTCGCCAACTTTGGTTTTTTCGCAATGAATATCATTTTCTTCGCAGAACTTGAAAAAGCCCATATTACTCATTACGGTTACAACAGCCGCATTATTTTTAAGTTTACCTTTATTCTTCATATGCTTTGCAAAAATAGCAATAAGCTTATCACCGTCAACAACATTGCCCTTTTCGTCAACAGCCAAGAATCTATCTGCATCGCCGTCAAAGGCAAGACCTGCATCACAATTATTTCGTACAACGAAATCCTGTAAAACCTCAAGGTGTGTTGAACCGCAATTAGCATTAATATTTGTACCATTGGGATGACAAGCCATAAAGAAGCAGTCATCACAAAGCTTCATAAAAATACGGGGTGCAGTTACGGATGCGGCACCATTTGAACAGTCAACAGCAATTTTAAGACCACCGAAATCCGCAAAACCATACTCCGCCAATTCATCCTGAGCAACGTGTTTTAAATAAGTTGTGTAGTCGATAATGGAAGTTCTTGAGCGGATAATTCTACCAACTTCACCACCAACTTTAATAGGCGGAACCTGAGTTTTATCCAGAATAATGCTTTCGATTTCCTCTTCAAGAGCATCAGGAAGTTTATATCCATTACCTTGGAAAATCTTAATACCGTTGTATTCACAAGGGTTATGAGATGCAGAAATCATTACAGCCGCATCATACTCATATTTCCTTACAAGATAAGCGACTGCCGGGGTGGGAATTTCACCAAGGAGCATTACATCCGCACCAACGGAGCAAAGTCCTGCAGAAATAGCAGATTCGAGCATCTGGGACGATGCACGAGTATCCATTCCAATAAGAACTTTGGGTCTTTTATTATTATGTTGTGTAAGAACCATAGCGGCGGCTCTACCAATTTGCATAGCAAGTTCACAGGTAAGCTCAGAGTTTGCTACACCTCTTGCACCGTCTGTACCAAAAAGTCTACCCATAAATAATCACTCCAAATTTAAAATTAATAAGATTCAAAACTACCTTGGGCATTATCCTCAAAAGGCGGATTAATACCAAGGTGACGATATCCTGCGGGAGTTACCTTTCTTCCCCTGGGAGTTCTTGCAATAAAACCTAATTGCATAAGATATGGTTCATAAACATCCTCAATTGTAACGGATTCTTCACCAATAAGTGCGGCAATTGTATCAAGACCAACGGGTCCTCCGTTATAATTTTCAATCATTGCGCGTAAAAGATTTCTGTCAACAAGATCAAGACCAAGCTCATCAATTTCCATACGACTTAAAGCTTGTTGAGCACTTTCAACATCAATTACACCGCTACCCATAACCTCTGCATAGTCACGGGTTCTTTTTAATAATCGGTTGGCAATACGCGGGGTACCTCTCGAACGAGATGCAATTTCAAGTGCGCCGTCTTTTTCAGAATCAATTTTAAGAATATTTGCACTACGCTGAACTATTTTTGCCAATTCCTCAGGCGAATAAAGCTCAAGTCTTAAAATAACACCAAATCTGTCACGCAAAGGTGCGGAAAGTTGACCCGCCCTCGTTGTAGCACCAATAAGTGTAAACTTCTTCAAATCGAGTCTTATAGAACGTGCCGAAGGACCTTTGCCGATAATAATATCAAGTGCAAAATCCTCCATAGCAGGATAAAGAACCTCTTCAATACTTCTTGAAAGACGGTGTATTTCGTCAATGAATAAAACGTCACCGTCATTAAGACTCGTAAGAAGTGCCGCAAGGTCACCGGGCTTTTCAATTGCAGGACCTGAAGTAACTCGGAACTGAACACCCATTTCATTAGCAACTATACCGGCAAGTGTTGTTTTACCGAGACCGGGAGGTCCGTATAATAAAACGTGGTCGAGAGGTTCATGCCTATTCTTGGCGGCTTCTATATAAATTTTAAGATTTTCTTTAGCCTTTTCCTGACCGATATATTCATCAAGAGAATGGGGTCTTAAGGATGTTTCAATATCGCTATCGTCCGAAATATACTCGGGAGCAATAACTCTTTGTTCATCCGCAATAAAAAAATCGTCCATATATTATTATCTCCTAAAATCTTAAGGTCATATTCTTAAGTGCACCCTTTATAAGCTCCTCAACAGAAAGATCGGGTGAAAGCTTACTTATTGCAACAGAAGCCTCAGACTGAGAGTAACCGAGAGCCGTAAGAGCCGCAATTGCTTCGGAAGTATTACTCAAATTATTAACTGCACTAACTGCCGCAGAGGTTGCCACACTCTGCTCGGAAACAAATGAAACACTTGAAATTTTATCTTTAAGCTCCATAACAACTCTTTGGGCAAGTTTTGGTCCCACACCGTTAGCAGCCGTAATCGCCTTAGCATCACCCGAAGCCACAGCAATGGCAAAAGCATCGGGACTAAGCTCCGAAAGAATAGCAAGAGCCGCTTTAGGTCCAACACCGGAAACACTTATAAGCATTTTAAAAGCGTCAAGCTCCTGCTCCGTAGCAAAACCGAATAAATCCAGAGCATCCTCCCTCACATTAAGGTGAGTAAAAACGGTTACATCTGCATTTTTTACATTAATGGCAGACAATGTATTGCGAGTAGCGAAACATCTGAAGCCTACACCGCCACAGGAAATCGCAAAAAACTGGTCGCCTGTATATATTATTTTACCCGTAAGGCTATAAAACATTTTATTTACCTCCTAAAACGCTGAGAATACTGGAACCGCTTGCGTGACCGTGGCAAATAGCAAGAGCAAGGGCATCCGCCGCATCATCGGGTTTAGGAATAGAATCAAGATGCAAAAACGTTCTTGTCATTTCCTGGACTTGAAACTTCTCAGCTCTGCCGTAGCCCACAATACTCTGTTTAACCTGCAAGGGTGTGTATTCAAAAATAGGGATACCGAGATTTTGCACCGCAAGAACAATAACGCCTCTCGCCTGCGCAACATCAATGGCGGTTTTCTGGTTAGTATTAAAATACAATCTTTCTATACTCACCGCATCGGGTTTGAATTTTTGAAGTAGTTCGGTAATATCGTCATAAATTTTTTTCAGACGTTCGTTGAACGGCATATCTTTATTGGTAGTAACCGCGCCGTAGCCCATTAACGAAAAGTTGTTGCGTTCGTAACGAACAATACCGCAACCAACAATCGCATAGCCAGGGTCAATGCCGAATATTACCATAAAAACACCACACAATACCGCACTATAATTTTTCAAATCATTATACCATATTTTATCGTAAAATATCAACTGTTTATGACTTATTTTTTCATGATAATTAATGTAGTTTTTTAAGGCTAAAAATATGTTGATTTTAGTCGATTTAACTGTTATAATTAAGTCGATAAATTCCGAAAGGCGGAGAATATATGGCCAAAAAGCTTGATGCCAATAAAATTATATTAATAATTGCAGCAGGATTAATCGCAATTGCGATTCTCATCACCTGTGTTGCTTCAATTTACGAACATTCTCTAAAAGATAAAAATGACGAAACAAAACCCGATGTAATCGTTTCCGATACACTTAAGGACAATGAAAACAAGGGTGACACAACTAAACCTGGCGAAAGTAAACCCGCAACAACAAAACCCTCTGCTAACGCAGGTAAAAATGGTGCAGGTAAATATAAAGTTGTAACACAGAACGACCCCTTGGGAATCCGTATTCAGGCAGCTAAGGACTCTGAGCGTGTAAGCGAAATCCCCAAAGGCAGTGAAATCGAAATTCTCACCGTATACGATAAATGGGGTTACGTAAACTACGACGGTGTTGGCGGTTGGGTCGCTATGGAATATGTTGAGCTCGTTTCCGAAACAAATGTTAACATTAAGCACGAACCCGGTAAATATACTATCGCCACTCAGGATGACCCCCTCGGTATTCGAACAAAACCTGAGCAGGATGCAGAACGTGCGGGTGAAGTACCCAAAGGTGAAACTGTTGAAATTCTCGCAGTTTACGGCGAATGGGGTTACGTTAACTATGACGGCATAAACGGTTGGCTCTCATTCCAATACCTTAAAAACGCTTAATTTATGTATATTTGTAACGATTGTCCGCGAAAATGTAACGTAGAAAGAAAAGCTCTTACCCACAAAGGTAAGGGCTTTTGCCATATGGGTGAAAACCCCGTAATTGCACGTGCAGATCTACACTACTGGGAAGAACCGCCTATAAGCGGTACAAACGGTAGCGGAACGGTGTTTTTCACAGGGTGTAATTTACAGTGTATTTTCTGTCAGAATGAAAAAATAAGCCGTGGTAAATTCGGTAAGGTAATTACTATTAGTGAGTTAAAAGAGATTTATAAAAAACTCATCGAAAAAGGTGCTCACAATATTAATCTTGTTACGGGAAGTCATTTTATTGATGCTATTATCAAGTCACTCGACGAGCCGTTACCCGTGCCCGTTGTATATAATTGCGGAGGTTATGAGAGTATTGATTCACTTAAACAGTTAAAGGGTAAAATCGACATATATCTACCTGATTTAAAATATGCCGATAATTCTCTTGCGAAAAAATATTCAAATGCACCCGATTACTTTGAAACTGCAACTAATGCTATTAAGGAGATGTACCAGCAGGTCGGCTCCCCTGTTTTTAACGAGGACGGTATTATGTTAAAGGGGGTTATTATACGTCACCTTATTTTACCGGGTCAGCTTGAAAACACCAAAAAGGTAATTGATTGGGTAAAGAATAATTTTAAAGACGGAGAAGTTTTATTCAGTCTTATGAGTCAATTCACACCTATCAACACCTGTAACACAGATTCACTTAACCGAGGAATTACTCAAGAGGAATACGACATAATAGAGCAATACCTATATGATTCGGGTATTGAGGATGGTTTTATGCAGGAATTATCTTCTGCATCGGAGGAATATGTACCTCCCTTTGAATTAGGCGAAAATTTAGAATAAATCTGTAACAAAACAACATTGACGCCATATTATGTATTGAAGTTTTACCGAAACTAACTTCAAATAATTTTCAGGAGGCATAATATGGCTGACAAAAAGACATTCTCAGGAAATGACCTCAACCATATCAAAGAAGCCATCTGCGTTGACACAAACCGTGTTTACGATTCCTGTGCCGACAAGGATTGCCTTACGGATTTAAGAGTTTATCTTACGGACTGTAATCAAAGCATTCTTGAATCCGCCACATCGGTTCGTCCCAGATGTGCCGAGATACTTAACTGCGTTATTGAAGTTGAAAAAGTGCCTTTCAACAAAGGTTGCTACTCTGTCGACCTTACATTCTTTGTGAAAGTTACCCTTGATGCTTTCACATGCCCCACCTCACCCCCTTGCACCATTGAAGGTCTTGTTACATTCAATAAAAAGTGCATACTCTACGGTAGCGACGGAAATGTTAAAATCTTTACATCAAACTACGTTTGCAACGGCTCCGACGAGCAAATGCCCGTTACCAACTCCAACCCTAAAGCCAAGGTACAATGCGTTGACCCCATAGTGCTTGATGCTAAAATCTGCAGAGTCTGCGATTGTTGCAATACCTTGGGAGATTGCTGTGACTGTGTACCCCGTAACATCTGTTGTTGTTTTGACGGTAATTTCGGAAGCTACGGCGAAAAGGCTATTAAGGTTACCTTGGGTGTTTTCACCATTATTCAGCTTGAACGTGACGTTCAGATGCTCATACCCGCTTATGATTTCTGCGTTCCCACTAAAGAATGTTGTTGCGATACTGAAGACCCCTGTGACACATTCAGGAGAATCAGCTTCCCCATTGACGAATTCTTCCCACCCAACAGTAACGACGGTAATTGTGGTTGCAATTGCTCTTACACACCGAATAACAACTGCGGTTGCAGTAAATAGTAAATCACGGAGATATAGGCTTACCTATATCCCCGTTTTATTTATAATCATTATACTGAAAATGTCTGTTTGGATTCGAAATCAACCAAACAAAACAGCTTCCTTTATTATTTTTACCTCAAACAAAAAGCAACCAATTTTATATCAGTTGCTTTTTTAATGTTATACTTTTGTCACTTCTTGTTCCTCGGACTGAAGCTTCATTATATCCACTTTACCGTAGGGAGTTTTGGGTAATTCTTTTACAAATTGATATTTATAAGGAACACTGTGGTGGGATAGATTCTTTTTACAATGCTGTCTTATATTATCGAGAGTAAATGTATTACCCTCAACACCTTTTGCAAGGATAATAAATGCTTTCGGGACTTCCCGTTTATAAGGATGGGGCATTGAAACAACCGCACATTTATCAACCTCGGGTAATTCTTCAATTACCTTTTCAATCTGAGTGGGATAGACATTAAATCCTGAAGAAATAATCATTCGTTTAATTCTTAATTTATAATGAACAAAACCTTCTGAATCAATTACCGCCATATCACCCGTATGAAGCCATACTTTACCGTCTTCGTGAGTTCTTAAAGCGAGGGCGGTTTCTTCATCATTATCCCTGTAACCTATCATAAGTGTAGGTCCGCTTACGCAAAGCTCACCCTCTTCACCAAAGGGTAAAACATCAGTGGTACCGGGTGCTACAACGCACATTTCGTTACCTACAAGAGGTTTACCGATAGTGCCGGATTTATACGCATCATTTACAGACAAGCTGAGAGCAGCAAGACCCTCGGTCATACCGTAACCCTCACAGATACGCACTTTGCTATTATGAGCACTTAAAAATGCATTCACTTTATCCTCGAGAGGTTTAGGTAAGGTATCGCCACCACTGATGGCATATTTAATGAATGAAAAATCAAGATTTTCTACGCCCTCGGCTTTTGTCATAGCCTCATAGAGAGTGGGTACACCGAAAAGCATAGTGGGTTTGTTTTTCTTTAACAACGAACCAAACTTCTTTGAATCAAATGAAGGTATAATTATGGAACAGGCGCCAAAGCAAAAACACACGTGGAAGCATACGCCTAATCCGAAGCCGTGGAAAATAGGAAGAACACCTAAAATCCTGTCACCTACACCAACATCACGAAGGGTCATAACCGCCTGAATTCCCAAAGAATTAAAGGCTTTGTTGGATAACATAATATCTTTGGGTGTACCGGTTGTACCACCGCTATGAAGAATTATTGAAACTGCGTCATTCTCCACCCCCTTGGGTTCATAAGCCTTTATAGTTGACTTGGATTCTTTAATGAATTTTTGCCATGAAATATATCTTTTATCATTTTTATTGTAGCTATTTCTGTTTTTATTAGTCAGGGTATATGCCGTTTTTAATAAAACGGGCATTGATTCACCCGCAGAAGCCACAATAACTTTCTGAAGTTTTGTTTCGTCGATAATCTCGGAAATTTTACGGCAACACAAATCTATTGTCAATAAAAACTTACTCTCAATAGCATTTAAATATCTTTTTATCTCACCTTGTGCGGACAAAGGATGTACGATATTAACCACCGCACCTAATCTGTTTAAAGCATATATGCTCGAAACAGATTCAGGCGTATTGGGCATAAGTACAGTAACAATATCACCTTTACGCACACCTAAATCAAAATATGCAGAGGATATTTTTTCTATTTGCTTTATAAATTGTGCATACGTACACTTTGTACCGAAATACTCATAAGCCATAGCGTCGGGATGGCTCTGAGATTTAAACCGAAGCATACCAAACATAGAAAAATCCGGTACATCGAATCCGTACACACTATTACTATTCACATATTTAAAGAGAGGATTCTTTTCAATAGACAAATCGTTCAAAATGGATATTTACCTTTATGCGGAGTCAATTTACTCTGCACCCTTTCTCGTAATTTATCGTTTTCCACTGCAAGGTCGGCGCCGTCAGGTATGTAATACGGCTCGTGGAATATTATTTCAAGTCTGCCGTTAAAGGGTATATAACTGCCGTTAATAGTAAAGGGTACAATTGGTGCTTTGGTATCATACGCCATTTTAACTGCACCGATTTTAAAGGGTAATAACTGTACACCCTCGGGCTTGATAATTGTTGTTTCGGGGAAAAGAGCTACCGCCTGGTCAGCCTCAAGATATTCCTCGGCAGACACAAGAGCGTTATGGTCCTTTCTCTGGCGGTGTACGGGAATTACACCGGCACTTGTAAACAACCAGTTTGTAAATTTATATTTGAATATTTCGTATTTACCTAAAAAATGAACGCAACGCCAAGTTGAAATTGCAACAAGAATGGGGTCAAGCACAAACATATGATTACCCGCAATTACAACCCTGCCTTTTTTAGGAATATTTTCCTTGCCAATTATACGAGGGCGAAAAATACCCGTGAAAACAAAATACAAAGGTCGAAAAACTCTGTATATAAGCGGATATTTTGATTTATCTACATTTTTATTTTTCTTACTCATTTCTTAATCCCCCTCATTTTACCCTTATAATTCATAACAAGCTTTACACCCACACCGATTAATGTAACAGCCGCAACTCCCGCAACGATATATTTTACATTATCGTTTTGCGGTAACGATGCTCTGTCACAAACCTTTTCAACAAGGGAATCAAAATTATTGCTATCGTAAGTTATACGATTAACTAACCTTGAATATTCGTCAACATAATAATTATTTGAATTCATAGCCGTTACACCTTTCAATCTCTGTTTTCAAAATTTCCCTACCCTTTTGCAATCTTTTGCGAACTGCCTCGGGCGACACTCCTATAATTTTTGAAATTTCTTTGGAATTATACCCCTCTATGTAATAAAGTGTCATTACGATTTTATATTTGACCGGTAAAGCCATAATGGACTCAAATACCTCGGAGTCCTCATCCTCAATACCGATACTTCTCAACTCATCTAAATCAACAGTTTTACGCCGTTTCTTTAATAAAACTGCGTTTTTACTTGTGTTGGTGGCAACCTTGATAAGCCAGGCTTTTTCGTGTTCCTCACTCTCAAACTCGGGAGCTTTGGTGAGATACTTTAAAAAAGTATCCTGTAGGGCATCCTCCGCATCGTCGCGATGACAAAGAATACAGTAGCATATTCTGAACAGCATTACGCCATATTTTTCAACAAGTTCTTTGATATATTCGTTTGAATATGTTTTCTTATTGCCTGACACCAAATCACCTCACAACCAAAAATATATCTAACACTAATACAATTAACAAGACGGGAATGTGAAATTTATTTTTAAAATTTTTTATAAATTTTTTCATTAAAAATTATTGTCAACTGAATTAATATTATGCAATAAACTCTGATGAGTCTGAACAAAGATATAAGCCGATGCAAGGATTCGCATCGGCTTATTAAAATCAGATTATAAACCTACAAAATAATCGGGATACTGTTGCATAACCTTTGTCTGCACAAGATTAAATACCAATACACCCTCAGCCGCACTACAGTTGTAATTCCCCGTAAGACCGCTTGTGTAACTTATGGTTCTTTCAGGTGCAAGACCTATG
>JAZNVE010000198.1:0-29330 GCA_045592665.1 Acutalibacteraceae bacterium | reverse complement strand
TATTTTTATTATGTTTTCCAGAGAATTGATATCATCGGTTATTTCTATTTTTTTTGCGTATTTTGAAAAATCCTCTTTGTCGAAAACTACTTCTGTGGAGTATTGGGGAGAAAGATTATCACCGTTGCTTTTTACGCTAACAAGATATGGCACCTTTTCGCCCCAGATATTTTCCGCACTCTCGGTTTTTCCGCTACATATTGCGTGGAAGGCGGCAACGCATAAGTCATCTTCATAATAAAGGGCTTTGTTTTCAACTGCCTTTACAATGCTTTCAAGCTTTGCTTCATATTTTTCATATTCCTCGCCCCATTTTTTCTGCCTCTGTTCCTGATTCAGATAACCCTGGTGAACACCGCTGTCATCGCTGATATGATAGGCTTCATCACTTTCTTTTTTCAGGCGCAGGGCGTTAGTATAGCAAGCAACTGCCTGAGCCTTCAGGGCTTCCTCGTGATAGGAAAGAGGCATTTCTGCCGCAACGCTTCCGCATATATATTCAAAAAAATCCATTTCAACAGTTTCTTGAGTGCCAGAACGAAAAACAGATATTGTGTCGGTATTTTCTGCGGTTATATCAGAGGTTGTTGTTGGTGCTTCAGATGCTACGCCTTGCAGATTGATTTCTTTATTCAGAATAGCAAAAGGCAAAAATGAAATAGCTACGGCACAGAATATAACGAGACGAAAGAAGTTTTTCATAAAAATTTAACCATTCCTTTGTTTTTTTAGTGTAAAGTGAGGATGTGTTCTGTATTGACATTAAAATCAATATGTTATAAAATAATATGAATTATTATTTAAAGTTATGATAGGAGTGAGATGATTGCCAACATATATCGAACCGATAAAGAGCACGGATTTAAAATCCCTTTGTGATGAGCTGAAAGAATCCAGTGCAGTGCCTCAGGAATATTTCGACAGATTTGAAGTTAAAAGAGGTTTAAGAAACCGCGATGGAAGCGGTGTTATGGCAGGTCTTACAAAAGTATGCTCTGTTGAGGGCTATTACATAGAGGACGGCGAAAGAAAGCCCATTGAAGGCAAACTCAAGTACAGAGGTCTGGATGTTAATAATCTCGTTGATGCTTGTGTTGCGGAAAACCGCTTCGGTTACGAGGAGGTTGCCTGGCTTCTTCTTTTCGGTAGTCTCCCCACAAGAAATCAGTTGAAATTGTTTAACAAGGTGCTTTCCGAGTGCAGAGAGCTTCCCGAGGATTTCATAGAGGATATGATTATGAAAGCACCCTCGCCCAATATTATGAATAAGCTTGAGCGTTCGGTACTTTCGCTTTATTCTTATGACAGTAACCCTGACGATATCTCAATAGAAAATGTTTTGCGCCAGAGCATTCAGATTATGGCTCAGCTTCCTATGATTATGAGCTATGCTTATCAGGTTAAGAGAAGATATTATCTCAAAAAGAGTATGTATCTTCACCCCATTAAGTCCGGTCTTTCTACGGCTGAAACAATTCTTTATAATACCCGTTCTGATCGTAAATTTACAGATGATGAAGCAAAGCTTCTTGACCTTTGCCTTATGATTCACGCGGAGCACGGTGGCGGTAACAACTCGGCTTTTGCTACAAGAGTACTGACCTCAAGCGGTACGGATACCTATGCGGCTATTTCAGCAGGTATCGGTTCACTTAAGGGACCCCGTCACGGTGGTGCAAACCTTAAGGTTGCGGAGATGATGAATTATCTTAAAGCGGATGTTACGGATATTACCGACGAGGGACAGGTTGCGGACTTCCTTAAAAAGATTATTAACCGTGAAGCAGGGGATAAGAGTGGTCTTGTTTACGGTATGGGTCACGCAGTTTATACCCTTAGTGACCCCCGTCAGGTTATCTTAAAGAGAGAGGCACTTAAACTCGCAGAAGAAAAAGGCTTTGGGGATGAATTCAAGGCTCTTGACCTTATTGAAAAACTTACTCCCGAAATATTCGCAAGTGAAAAGAATAATAACAAAAAGATTTGTGCCAATGTTGACCTTTACTCGGGCCTTATATATCAGATGCTCGGTATTCCCGAGGATTTGTACACACCTCTTTTTGCAATTGCCCGTGTGGCAGGTTGGTCGGCTCACCGTATAGAAGAACTTATTTCGGGTAACAGAGTTATCCGTCCTGCATATAAGAATATGGCAGTACCCAAGGAGTATGCTCCCATTGATGAGAGAATTTCCGATTTCAAAAAATCATCAGAGTACGTGCCTATTGATGAAAGATAATTTTTCACATTCGAAAGGATTGTAATAAATGAAAAAAATCAAAGGGTCTTTAAGTGCGATAAGAATGTCACATTTGGTTGTGCTTTTTGCAGTTATGGCGGTTAGCGGATTAGCCATAAGAACTTATCAGTTGTTGGTTATGGTAAATCCCGCAAACGGTTTTTTTGAAAATGCCAATTTTACTGTACCCGTACTTTACGGTATTCTTGCAGTTGGTTGCGTTTTATTTTTAGCCTTAAGTTTCTTAAGTAAAAATGTACCCGCACCCAAATTAATTGAAGGCAGAAATATTCCTTTGGGCCTTGCTTCCTTTTTAGCGGCAATCGGTTTTGTATGGGATATTATTGTTGTTGCCAGAGATGTTCTTCCCGATATGGGTATCGGTATGAACTCGGCAGTTTATGACGGCTTGTTGAGTAACTACGTCAAAGCAAATGGCGGAGTATTCGTTATACTTCAATTTGTTTTTGCCGTATTATCCGTATTCTATTTTATAGTCTTTGGTATGAGTCATTTTGAGGGTAAGGCAACTTATAAAAAAATAAGCTTACTCTCCATTGCTCCCGGTTGTTGGGCGATGTTTGTGCTTGTTTCAAAATTGATGAAAGCCGTTAGTTTCATTACTGTTTCGGAACTTTTATTTGAAATAGGAATGCTTGTATTCACAATGCTTTTCTTCCTTACATTCGCAAGAATAGTATCGGGAGTCTTTACCGTAAACAGTATGTGGTGTACCTACGGTTGCGGTTTCCCTGCGGCAATTTTTGCAGGGTTAATTTCAGTTCCCAGAGGTATAATTTTAGCAGTGGGCAGAGAAACGGTAGAGGGTAATGACTTTAGTTTTACACATCTTTTCCTCTTTGTTTTTATTACCGTTTACATCATTTCAACACTTGGTGTGGGTTTCAAAAACTCACTCAAAAAAATGCAGTCCGTTTCCAATATTATACTTCCAGATGACGATGAAGTTGTGGTTAAAAGCAGTGAAACCGTAACACCCGTTCTTGAAGTTCAGGAAACAGAAGAAACCGAAAAAATCGAAAAAAAAAAGAGATTTAGTATAGCGGACGAATTTAAAAACATCGGTGATATGGGGAATTTCTTTGATGATGAGCCGGAAGAGGTTGCAGAAGATAAGGAATCCGACAACGATAGTGAAGAAATACAGGACGAATTAATTTCCGAAAATGTTGAAGAAATTCAGGTTATAGAGGAAGTTGAAAAAACAGAAGATATGAAGGAAATTGAAAAATCAAGTTCTTTTGATATTAAACTTCCTGTGGAGGATATTTCCTTTTATCAAATTGAGGACCTTATAACCGGTAAGGATGACGAAAATACTGTTGCAGAGGCAGTTGAAGATTATGAAGAAAAAGTTGATGAAGAAATTATCGAAAATTGCGATGAAGTTGATTCGCAGATTGATGATACTCTCATTGCTCAAGAGAATCCGCAGAAAATTGACGGAGACTCCCTTGAAGAAATCCAAGAAATTTCTTTTGAAACAGACGGAGAAAACACTGTCGAAGAAAGTACAGAAGAAATCTCCGAAGAAATAATAGAAACCAAAGAAGACGGACTTGACTTTGAACTTGCGGATATTTTCGCCAAAAGCACCGTAGTCGAAGATGTTTACGAGAAACCGGAAGAAATAATTGAAGAAATCATTTCAGAAGAAACGATTGATGAAATTTCCGAATCCGAGGTAGTTGAGGAAACTGAAATCTTTGACGATATTATCCAGACCGAGGAAATAACAGAAGATGTTGAAATCCCCGAAGAATCAGAGCCGGTAATTACTGAGAATATTGAGTCTTCGGTTGAATCAAGAGGCGGATTTTTAGAGTTTTCGCAGATGCTCATTGATGATTTGGGTGAAGAAGATTTAGTTGATGATACTAAAGAATCGGAACAAATAGTTGAAAAAACGGTTGAAATTCAAGAGCCTGAAAAAGAGGAAAAACCGAAGGCGGAAAAACCTAAGAAAGAAAAGCCCCAAAAAGAAAAAATAAAAAAAGAAAAGGTCAAAAAGGAAAAACCTCAGAAGGCTCCCAAGACCTTTGGCAAGAAAAAGAAAAAAATCGAGGACGACGAACCTTTGAAGATTGTTTCTCTTGCAGATTTAAGAAACAAAAAAGATTCAGATTAAGAGTAGGTAAAAATGTTTTTTGAAAGTATGACGAATACCGCCCAACAGGTGCTTATTTTGTACCTGATTGTAGCGGTGGGTTTTGCGGCGGATAAGTTGAAAGTGTTTAAACAAACCACCGCGAAACTTTCAAATGATTTGTTGTTTTATATAATCACACCCTGTGTCATAATTCAGTCGTTTATGAATATGACTTTTGACGTAAAAACGGTGAAATCTCTCGGTATTGCCTTTTTGTGTATGGCGGGTACTCTCACTATGGGTATGCTCATTTCCATACCGTTTTTCAATAAATCAGGTGATAATAAAGCTATTTTCAAATATGCCGTAAACTATGGTAATATGGGATATATGGCGCTACCCCTGTGTCAGGCAATGTTGGGTAATGAAGGCGTTTTTTATTGTTCCGCAGGTGTGGTTGCATTTAATATTTTCTCTTTTACCCACGGTATATGGGTAATGACAAAAAGCAAGGGCAACTCGTCCTTTGATTTTAAAAAATTACTGTTTAATCCCGGTGTTATATCGGTGCTTATAGGTATGCCGTTTTTTATTTTTGATATTAACCTGCCCCAGGTTTTCGACACTGCGATTGGGCACGTGTCAAATCTTAATACTCCTTTGGCAATGCTCTTTTTCGGCACGTATATAGCAAATACGGATTTGAAAAATATGTTTAAACTCAAAGAAAATTACCTTGTGGCACTTTTAAAATTATTAATTTTACCCGCTATAATGCTCGGCATATATAAGCTTGTAGGTGTATCGGGTACATTGCTTTCGGCATGTATGATTTCCGCATCCGTTCCAAGTGCCAATAACACGGTAATGTTCTCTGCCAAATACGGTAAGGATACGGGTGTAGCCTCACAGGTGGTTGCTTTTAACTCCGGACTTTCTGTATTAACAATACCCCTTATGGTAGCGTTGAGCGGTTTTTTAGATAAATTGTGATGAATAAGAAATTACCTTTTTATGATATTTTACCCTGTGGTGTATGCGAGTTTGAAAAAATCGGCGAATTGTTTTCGTGTAGAGCAAAAGAGCGTATTCCAAAAGGGGCAAAAAGCGTTATTGTGTATCTTTTCCCATATTGGTTGGGTGAGGAGTACTATATAAATTCAAACATTTCAAAATACGCCGTGCCCGAGGATTATCACAATATAGTCGGGGAATATCTCAGCAAAATTACGGATATTCTTAAAGAGGAATATCCTGAAAATGAATTCGAGTATTTTTGCGACAATTCACCTATAAATGAGGTGAAAGCGGCAGTTTTGTGCGGTCTTGGTGTTAAGGGTAAAAACTCCCTTTTAATAAACCCCCGTTACGGCAGTTTCTGCTTTATAGGTGAAATTGTTACGGATAAAGTTTTTGATTACCCATCCGCAGACAGTGGCGAGTGCCTTAATTGTGGTATATGTATCAAAAAATGCCCGTCAGGTGCAATTACTTCCCGCGGGGTAAATATACAAATTTGCTTGTCGGATATTACTCAACGTAAAGGGGAATTAACCCTTGAAAACATTGAGAAAATAAAGAAAAGCGGATGTATATGGGGTTGCGACATCTGTCAGGATGTTTGCCCTATGAATAAGAATATTGCCCCCACACCTATCAAGGAATTTTACGAAACCGCAAGAAGCATTTTTAGTAGGGGCGACAGTATTGAAAACCGTGCCTATGGGTGGCGTGGTAAAAAGGTTATCGAAAGAAATTACGGTTATTCTGAGGAGTGATTTTATGAAACTTGTAATAGGAATTGTCAATAATGATGATGCAACTGATTTACTCAACGAAATAACAAAAGCCTCTTTTCAGGCTACAAAGCTTTCTACTTCCGGCGGATTTCTTAAAACAGGAAACGTAACCGTGCTTGTAGGTGTTGAGGATGAAAAAACCGATGAAGTCATAAATATCTTTAAGGATTGCTGCTCAAGAAGAAGTCAACTTATATCAACAACACCGCCTTTTTTAGGTGAGGGCTTTTTAAATGCGGCACCCATAGAGGTTACAATAGGCGGCGCAACAATATTTGTTGTGGATGTTGAACAATTTATGAAAATATGATGAGTGAAATTAATTTTCCGAAAGAAATAATAAAAAAGCTTAACAGCTTTTTTGCCGATGGCAGAAGCCCACATGCGGTGCTTATAGACGGTGGTACCGAGCAGGAAAGAGAACAGCTTTCAAGGCTTATGGCTAAGATGATTGTTTGCGGTGAACAGACTAAAACTCCGTGCGGTATGTGTGAAAACTGTCGCAAGGCGGACGATAATATCCATCCGGATATTATTACGGTCACAAAACCCGAGGATAAAAAGAGCTTTGTAAAAGCGGATGTTAAAAAGGTGGTTGCTGAAGCCCACCTTACACCTAACGATTCGATTAAAAAGGTTTATATTCTTTCTGAAGTTCACCTTATGAGCGAGGAATGTCAGAATTTATTACTGAAAATTCTCGAAGAACCTCCGTCATATACTGCGTTTATTCTTACCTCACAAAATGCCAATGCGGTTATCGGTACGGTTTTATCACGTGTTGTGCGTCTTAGTCTGGGAAATACATTAAGTGTGGACTATTCTCAAAAGGCATTGGATATAGTAAGCGAGTTGGCAACGGCGATTTTATCACCTTACGAGTATGACAAAATCAAGGCTACTGCTCCTCTCGACGGTAATAAAAAACTGACAAGTGAAACACTTGAACTTTTTATATTTCTTTTGCGCGATGCAATAGCATTGAAGTCCGGTGGTAAAGTATTACTTTCGGATTTCAGCAAACAAAGCACTGAGGTTTCAGAAAAACTTTCATTGGCGAAATTAATTGAGATGTACGATACGGTATGTGCAGTGCATCGTTCTTTAGAAAATAACCCCAATTATACATTGCTTTCGGCAATTCTTTGTGCAAGACTTTAATTAGGAGACATAGATATATTATGGCAGAAGTTGTAGGTATCCGTTTTAAAGAAAACGGAAAAATTTATTATTTTGACCCGGATTCAAAGACCTTTTCAAAGGGTGAAAAGGTAATCGTTGAAACGGTTCGCGGTATTGAGTGTGGTGAAATTGCATCCCCAAATCATAGCGTTGCAGAGGAAGAAATTCGTCATCCCCTTAAAAAGATTATCAGAGGTGCTAATGCGGAGGATATAAAAATTGTTGGGACTAATCGCAAAAAAGAGGCAGAAGCCTTTGCTTTTTGTGAGAAAAAGGTTCAGCAACTTGGTCTTGATATGAAGCTTGTGGAGGTTGAGTGCACCTTTGACGGCAGTAAGATGTTGTTTTACTTTACTTCGGATGACCGTGTAGATTTCAGAGAGCTTGTTAAAATTCTTGCATCACAATACAGAACACGTATCGAAATGCGCCAGATTGGTGTGCGCGATGTGTCTAAAATGATTGGCGGTCTTGGTATCTGTGGCAGACCCTTCTGTTGCTCACAATTCCTTGACGATTTCCACCCCGTATCAATAAAAATGGCAAAAGAACAGGGGCTTTCCCTTAACCCGAGTAAAATAAGCGGTACTTGTGGCAGACTCCTTTGTTGCCTTAAATATGAGCAGGATTCTTATGAATATCTTGCCAAGATTACACCTCGTGTGGGCTCGATTGTTGATACAAAAGAGGGTAGAGGTGCTGTGGTTGAAAGTAATTTGCTTACCGGAAAAATAAAGGTTTCCCTTGAAAGACGTCCTGAAGCACTTCCTTCGGAGTTTTCTCGCAAGGAAGTGAAGTTGGTAAAACGTCAGAAGTTCAACGACGAAATTTCCGAAGAAAGCTTTGTCGAAGAATAATAAGGGGCAGAATATCCTAAAATATCCCTTAAAAATTATAATTTTCTATTGATTTCTGCAAAAATTGTGCTACAATTAAGGCACATAATAATACAAGGAGGTAAGACAAATGGCATACAAAATTACAGACGCTTGCATTTCTTGTGGCGCTTGTGCTGCAGATTGCCCCGTAGAAGCAATCTCAGAAGGCGACGGCATCTATGTTATCGATGCTGATAAGTGCATTGATTGTGGTGCTTGCGAGGGTAGTTGTCCTGTTGGCGCTCCTGTTGCTGAATAATTTTAAAACGGCGCTTTTGGCGCAGCTTTAAAAGAACTCGACAGTCCTTTCCGATAGAACGGTGAGGGCTGTTTTATTTTTCTGTGTAAGGTTATGTGGCGTTTTAACGCCCACTCGGAGTATCTTTATACACCATCGGGACGATAAAACGCCATCTGCATCCAAAATCATCCGTTTTACTGTAGGTTCGGTGCTTTTGGCGCAGATTTAAAAGAACTCGACAGTCCTTTCCGATATAACGGTGAGGGCTGTTTTATTTTTTTTGTAAAAAAATCGTTAATTTATTATTTTAAGGTATTTATTTTATATATGATATATGTTATAATCAATCGATAATGGATTTTTGTCATTAAAATTCAGGTCAAAATGATGATTTTCAAAAACGGATGAGTGATTTATGGGAAACAAACGTGTTTTAATTATAAAAGGCTCTGAGCGAAAAGACAGCTTTACAAACCGTCTTTGCTCCGAAGCAGAAAAAACACTTGCCGGTTGTCATATTGATGTTTTTGATACTTTCAAAGAAAATTTTGTGCCTTGTAATGGTTGTAATTACTGTGAAACTAACGGTAAATGTGTTCACGGGGATTTGGATGATTTTTTTGGAAAATTTGAAAATGCGGATTTGATTATTTTTGCAAGTCCCGTTTATAACGGTACTTTTCCCGCACCCCTTAAGGCTCTTATCGATAGGTTTCAATCTTATTACACCTCTTTTTACTGTAATGGCAAGGTTCAACCTATAAAAAAACGCCGAAAAGCAATTTTAATTACCGCATCGGGTCGAGACGGTGAAAAGAGCGTTGATTTTATGAACTGGCAATTGAAATGTGCTTTCTCAATTCTCAATATTGAATTTATTGAAACGATACTTTGTTCATATACGGATACGGTGCCGCAATACGAAAAGGCACTTGAGAAATTAAAAAGGAGTTTGGCTTATGAATAAGCGTAAAATAAAAATTACCGCACTTGTTACGGCGGTTGTTATATTAGTCGGTTCCCTTTGTGCAGGAGCCGCATCCATAATAGTGCAGGACAGTTTATTTAAAACAAACACACCTACATATATGGCGCTTAATTCACAGGCTACGGGTATTATTAAAAGCGCCGATGACTATGATGCATATATATTTGAAGTTCCTGTAAACGGTGCGCTGGCTGTAAGACTTGACCACGAGGATTATCAGGATAATGCAAAAACAGGTTGGCAGATAACCCTTTACAAAATAATTGAGGGCGAAGAAAAGGAATACAAGGAATTAACATTTTTTGAGTCTTTCTGGAGTGATGTTACATCCAGCTGGGGCGAAACAGGTGTTACCCCGGGTACATACTGTGTTGTGGTAAAAGCGGGTACATTCTTTGTTGAAACCGATTACACTATTGTGACTATGTTCACAGAAACCGAAACTTATGAAAAAGAGCCTAATGACAATATTGAGTCTGCAACACCAATTGCAGTGAAATACGGTAAGTACGGTTCTTCTTCAAGGCGAGAAAGTGGTACAGATACAGACTGGTATGCTCTTGAGCTTATTGACGATAGTGTCGTAAACATCACTTTTACACATAATGACAATGCCCTTCCCACCGTCGGTTGGAACGTTTCACTTTATAACAGTGACAATAAGCTTATTACTCAGGTTACGTCAAGATTAAATGAAGTCCTTGTTAAAACAGGTGTTATAGGTTTACAAAGCGGTACTTATTACATAAAAGTTGAGGCTCAGAGCGAAGTGCCCGACACGTACACCATTCTTGTTGGTGCCGAAAAGGCAATGAATAATGAGTTTGAGCTTAACGATACTCCCGAAACTGCTACAAATCTTCCTGCAGATGTGATGGTTGGTGGTAGCCTTGCTGACAGACTTTTGGGTCTTGACAAGGACTACTATAAATTTACTGTTCCGTCTGAGGGTTATATTGATTTTGAATTTGAACACGAGATTCTTGAAGGAGATAAGCGCGGTTGGAATATCCGTCTTATAAAGTCCCTTGAGGATGGTTCATATTACGAAATAGTCCGTAAAATTGCTATGTGGAACAGTGAAAGTCTTGTAATTGAGGATATGGGTCTTGCCCCGGGTGATTACTACATCTGTATTGACGGGGACTCCGTTTCATACAACTCCGCCTATTACACCTGTAAGTGGAGCTTTACGGAAGCCTCAAGTTACGAGCACGAGCCTAATAATACTATGGAAACCTGCGATTCGGCACAGTTCAGTAAGTATTACTACGGTGCGATTATTTCAACAGACTCTCTTTATGACGAGGATTACTATAAATTCGAACTTGAAAAAGATACAAGAATGTGTCTTGAGTTCTACCACGAAGCAGGTAATGAGAATCAACATTGTTGGACTGCAAGTGTGGTTGACGAAAGCGGTAAAGAAATCTGTACGGTGGACTCATATCTAAACGAACACCTTGTTACAACGGGCGTTGTATCAATACCTGCGGGTACATATTATGTAAAAGTTGAAACGGGTCTTTACGGTTCGGAAATTCCCTATTACTTCAGACTGGTAAGGTGAGAAAAACGTGAAAAAAGTTCTTGCAATGATACTTGTACTTTCATTGCTTTTTACCGCAGGTTGCAACGCAACTTTGACGGATACTGAGGATTCGGTTATTGCCGTATCCTTTTATCCCATATATATTTTCACGTTGAATCTCGTTGACGGTATTGACGGTCTTACGGTTACTTGTATGGCGGAACAAAGTTCGGGTTGCCTTCACGATTACACCCTTACTGCCCGTGATGCAAAACTTCTCAGTGATGCGGATGTTTTTATTATAAACGGTGCAGGGTTAGAAAGTTTTCTTACCGACATTACCGAAACGGTGGAGGATTTAGATATAATTGATTCTTCAGCGGGTATTGAACTTATCTGCTCACATCACCACGAGGAAAGTGAAGAGCATCACTCCCACAATCACGAGAACAATTCTCACATCTGGCTTTCGGTTGAAAATGCCAAGAAACAGGTTCTTAATATTAAAAACGGACTTGTGGCAGAATACCCCTCTTACGAAAAACAGATTAATGAGAATTACGAAAACTATATTGAGAGATTAAATAAATTATCCATTGAATTAGAAAATGCTTATAAAACGGCACAAGGTGAAAAAATAATCACCTTTCACAGTGCTTATGAATATATGGCAGCGGAATCGGGTCTTGAAATCGTAGAGTGCATTGAAAGTGACGAGGGCGGTGAACCCTCCGCAAAGAAAATTGCACATCTTTGTGACACAGTACCCGAGAATAACGTAAAAGCCCTTTTTGTTGAACCTGATTACAACGGGAGTTCCGCAGAGATTATCAGTGCGGAAACGGGCGTGGAAATTTACGTGCTTAATCCCGTAATCAAAGGGGAAGTTTCCCTTAGTGCGTACGAGGATATAATGAAAGAAAACATACAAACCATATTAAAGGCGGTGAGCTGATGGCATCCGAAAACGGTTGCGGTCTTTGCAAAATATCGGTAAATAATATCGGAGTTAAAAAGGGTTCGGATGTTATCCTTTCCGATGTTTCTTTTCATCTGCATTGCGGTGAGCTTACGGCAGTAATAGGTGTAAACGGTGCAGGCAAAACCACCTTGGTAAAATCAATTTTAGGTGAAATTCAACACGAGGGTAGCGTTGGCTTTGAATCACATAGCGGTGAAAAGCTTAATAAAATAACCATTGGTTATGTACCCCAACGTCTTGATTTTGACCGTTCGGCTCCCGTTAGTGTAGAGGATTTTCTCTTGGTGGGCAGAACCACGAATCCTGTTTGCTTTATGCGTAATAAAAAAATATCGGCGCAATTGGACGAAGCTCTTGATGCGGTAGGCTGTTTGGAACTGAAAAAACGTAAATTAGGCGAGCTTTCGGGTGGTGAGCTTCAGCGGGTGATGTTGGTAAATGCACTTTACCCTCTTCCCGAATTGCTTATTCTCGACGAGCCTGTGTCGGGTGTTGATGCTCAGGGTAGCGAGAAATTCTATGAAGCCATACTTAACCTTAAACACAATTATCATATGGCAATTGCAATGGTTTCACACGATTTGGAAATTGTTCGGGAATATGCGGACAATGTAATCCTTATAAATAAAACGGTGCTTAAAAGCGGTCCAGCAAAAGAAGTTTTTGAATCGGAAGAATTCAAAAAAGTATTCTTTACCGTACCCGAAAAGGGGGCGTTTTAGTGAGCGTAATATATAGCATTTTAGGTAATGTGATTCCCTTTCATTGGGCTGATTACAAATTTATGATAAATGCCCTTTTGGCGGTACTTTTAATTGCACCGCTTATGGGTGTTCTCGGCACAATGGCGGTTAATAACAAAATGGCTTTTTTCTCCGATGCCTTAGGTCATAGTGCTTTTACGGGTATCGCTCTGGGAGTGCTTTTAGGAATTAAGAATGAAATTATTTCACTCGTAGCCTTTGGCGTGTTGGTGGCTCTTATAATAACCCGTGTTAAAAATCGGGGTAATTCCTCATCGGACACGGTTATAAGTGTATTTTCATCAACGAGTATAGCCATCGGTTTGCTTGTACTTTCATACGGAGGCAGTTTCTCGAAATACAGTACATACCTTGTGGGTGATATTTTAAGTATTTCAAAGAAAGAACTTCTTTATCTTCTTATAACTTTTGTAGTGGTAATTGTTGTATGGTCTTTAATTTACAATAAATTACTCGTTATAACCGTAAACCGTGAATTAGCCGCAAGTCGCGGTATAAAAACGGCTCTTTACGAAAATATCTTCGTAATAATGGTTGCGGTTGTTGTTATGATTTCAATTAAGTGGGTAGGAATCCTTCTTATAAACTCACTTCTCATTTTACCTGCCGCAGCCGCAAGAAATATTGCTAAGAATTCAAGGCAGTATATGGGCTTTTCGGTGGCAATTTCGTTGGTTTCTGCAGTATCGGGACTTTTGATTTCGTTCTACGCAGATACATCGGCAGGTGCTACGATTGTTACCGTTTCGGCAATAATCTTCTTCGTTACATATCTGTTAAGAAAAAAATAATCCCGAAAGGAATGTATATATATGTTGTTTTCACAGGATATTGGTGTTGACCTCGGTACAGCCAACACACTTGTATTTGTTAAAGGTAAAGGTATAGTTATCAGAGAGCCATCGGTTGTTGCGGTGGATGAAAGAACAAACCCCAAAACAGTTGTAGCCGTTGGTGCGGATGCTAAAAAAATGATAGGCAGAACACCCGGTTCAATTACTGCGGTACGTCCTCTTAAAGACGGTGTTATTGCGGACTTTGATATGACCGCAGATATGCTTAAGGCTTTTGTAAAAAGAGCAATAAGCGGTTCACCCTTCAATAGAGCGAGAGTTATGATTTGTATACCCTCGGGCGTTACCGAGGTTGAAAGACGTGCGGTGCATGACGCGGCTAAGAGTGCGGGTGCAAGATACGTAAGCCTTATTGAAGAACCTATGGCGGCGGCTATCGGTGCGGGTCTTCCCGTACTTGAGGCAACGGGTAGTATGATTGTCGATATCGGTGGTGGTACATCCGAGGTTGCGGTTATCTCCTTAGGTGATATCGTTACTTCAAAATCCGTAAGAGTTGCAGGTGACAATTTCGACGAAGCAATAATCTCTTATGTAAAAAGAACATTCAACCTTCTTATAGGCGAACGTTCCGCAGAAGATATAAAACTTAAACTTGGTTCTGCTTACCCCTATGAGGGCGAAGCCGCTATGGAAATTAAGGGAAGAAACCTTATTGACGGTCTTCCCAAATCAGTTGAAATTACCAGTGAACAGGTGCGTCAGGCACTTGCAGATCCTGTTGATGAAATTCTTGATGCTATCCGTTATACTCTCGATAGAACTCCCCCCGAACTTTCGGCGGATATTATCGAAAGGGGTATAACCCTTACCGGTGGTGGCGCCCTGCTCCGCGGTCTTGACAAACTTATTTCAACGGAAACAGGTATGCCCGTTAATGTTGCGGAAAATCCCCTTGACTGTGTTGTAAGAGGTACGGGCATATGTCTTGAAAAAGATTTATTGGGATTCAACAGAAAATAAAGGACTGAGAAAATGAAAAGGTTTTTACAGAGCGGTACATTCAAAAATCTTGTAATAGTAGCCGCAGTAGTTCTGGTTGGTGTGTTGTGTGCGGCAGTAAGCCACAACGCATCGTCACCCTTTACATCAGTAATCGGTACGATTTTTTCACCACTTCAGAAACTGTCCGTAGCAATATCGGATAATCTGAATGATGTTTCTGCCGCTTTTAAGTCTTCCTCGGTTTATATTGAGGAAAACGAAGCCCTGAAAAAAGAAATTGAAGGCTACCGTAAACAACTTGCGGATTACGACGACCTTAAGAAAAAGGTTGACGCTTACGAGGAGTTTTACGGAATAAAACAAAAAAACACCGATTTTGAAATCAGTTACGGCTCCGTTATATCGAGGGATGCGGCGGATGTTTACGGCTCGTTTGTGCTTAATACAGGTTCAAGTGACGGCGTTCAGGTTGGTGACCCCGTAATATACGGTGAGTATGTTGTGGGTATTGTAAAAAAGGTCAATTTCTCAACCTGCGTGGTTTATTCGGTACTTGACCCAAGGGTTAATATAGGTGCCTTTGAATCGGGTACACGTGAATACGGTTACGTAAGCGGTGAGGATAAATTATATTCTCAAGGACTTTGTAAACTTTACGGGCTCGACTCATCTACATCCATCGTAAAAGGTGGCGTGGTGTGTACCTCGGGTGCAGGTGGAGTATTCCCCGACGGACTTATTGTCGGCGAGGTTACGGCGGTTAAAACTGACGATGTTTCATCCGCTTGTTATGCATTGGTCAAGCCCTTTGCGGAATTGGATACCATAAGCGAGGTTTTTGTTATAACCTCCTTTGAAGGTCAGGGCGAGGGCGAAATTAAGGACTAAAAGATTAAATTAAAAGATAAAGAGAGGTGATACCCTTGCATTACGGAAACAATAAACAAAAATACATTCGTTTTGGTTTGTATGCTCTGATAATCGGACTTGTGGCACTTGTACAGAATTCTCCGTACATACTTCCCGATATTTTTGGTGCAAGGGCATTTATATTATTACCTCTTTGCGTAAGTATTGCTATGTTCGAAAGGGAAATTGCCGCGGCAGTTTTCGGTGCGGTTTCGGGCATATTATGGGATATATGTTCCGTTAAAGACGGATTTAATTCCATCATTTTATTACTGATATGTGTTGTGTGCAGTTTGCTTATTATCCGACTTATGCGAAACAATATACTTACGGCTCTGGTTCTCGGAGCGGGTGCGGTTGTAAGCTACTGCGCAATTTATATAATTGTAAATCTGTTTTTAAGCGGTGCCGGTGCTTCAATCAGGCAGGTTTTCACATTCTATCTGCCTTCGTGTATTTATACGTTGGCATTTGTTCCCGTTTTTTATTTCCCCGTATCGTGGATTTTCAACTCACATAAAACTGCAGATGAATCAAGGTAATTTATATGTCTATTGAATTACGAAAAAGAAGAAGAATAACAGGTACAATAATTATCGCTTTGGCTTTTGTGGCGCTGATTGTTTCTTTGTCCGTGACCCAGATTGTCAACGGCGACAAATATAAGGCAGCAGCCAAAAGTCTTGCTGTATCCACGAGTAAAGTAAAAGCTTCCCGTGGCGAAATTATTGACCGGAACGGTAACCCTCTTGTTACAAACAGGCAGGGTAATTCAGTTGTGTTCAAATATGCAGAGTTCCCTGAGGCTAAAAATCAGGGTGACAGAAATAAGCTTATTTATTCATTGATTGAGTTGTTTGAAAAGAATGATATTGAATGGATAGATCGCCTTCCTGTAAAATATCAGGGAGGAAAGCTTATAGTTGATGAAGATAAAAAACAAGAGTTTGAGTATATGGTTTCCGAGAATATGCTTGAGCTGGAAAAAGAAACGGACTCAACACCCGATGAATGTCTTGATGCCCTTATAGAGAGATACGGTCTTGAAGGTTACAGCAGAGAGGATGCAAGAAAAATTGCCTCAGTATGTTTCGGTATGAAATATCTTTCATTCTCCGTAACATCCCCATATACATTTGCCGAAGATGTACCCACGGAGATTGTTTCAATTATTATGGAAATGAGTGAAACATATCCGGGTGTTTCAAGTGAAAGTGTCAGCTATCGTGAATACAGCGACACTATATCATACTCCCATATTCTTGGGGTTGTAGGCTCCATAAATGCGGATGAATATGCCAAGGAGGAAACTATACTTAACGAGAAGTTAAGCGATGAATCTCTTACAGCAACGGATATTCTTGCGCTTAAAAACAATGCATATTCTCTTGATGATAAATACGGTAAAAGCGGTATCGAGGCGGCGATGGAAAGCTACCTAAGAGGTACTAACGGTATTAAAACCACTACAATAGCCTCTGACGGTACGGTTATAGAGGATTATCTTACCAAGCCCCAACAGGGTAATACCGTTGTTACTACCATCGATTCCGGGTTACAGAAGGTTGCTACCCAAGCTCTTAAGGATATGCTTAAGGACAATAAAAATTCATCCTATTTCGGCAGTGCAGGTGCAATAGTCGTATTAGACTGTAACACGGGTGCGGTTCTCGCTTGTGTGTCACTCCCAACTTACGATATTACAAAATATTTTGAGGATTACGATAAGCTTGCCGCTGACACCGAAAGCCCCTTGTGGAACCGAGGTATCCAGAGTGCGTACGCTCCCGGTTCGACAATGAAACCCGCCATTGCCCTTGCGGCATTGGAGGAAGAAGCAATTGATATCAATAGCGCCCGTTATTGCGGAGCGACCTATGTGCTCGAGGATCAGACCTTCAAGTGTCTTGGTCACCACGGATATCTTAATGTTACAACTGCTCTTGAAAAATCCTGTAACATTTTCTTCTTTGAAATGGGTAAGGAACTGGGCATTGATAAAATGAATAAATACTGTAACCTTTTAGGTCTTGGTCAGGATACGGGTCTTGAACTTCCTGAGGCGGAGGGTATGCTGGCAAGTGTCGCAAATAAAGAGGCGGCGGGTCAGGTGTGGCTTCCCGGTGACACGGTTCAGGCGGCAATCGGTCAGTCCGACAACCTTTTCACACCCTTGCAGCTGGCGAACTACTGTGCAACCATTGCCAACGGCGGTACTCGTTACAAGCCTTATATTATAAAATCTGTTCTTTCTGCGGATATGAGTGAGGTTATTTACGAAACGGAGCCGGTAGTGTTAAACACCCTTAACGCTAAAGAGAAAAATATTAATATTGTAAAACAGGGTATGCGTGACGTTGTAACAAACAGCTCTTGTAATACCTATTTCAGTAAATGTATCGTTGATGCGGCAGGTAAGACCGGTACATCACAGCTTAAAAGGACTACGGCGTCCGGTGTGACTATGGATTGTAACAACGGTTTCTTTATATCCTTTGCACCGTATGATGACCCTGAAATTGCTATTGCAATTGTGGCAGAAAATGCCCTTACGGGTAGTAAGACAAGCCAGGCGGCTGTGCCGATATACAACTACTATTTTAGTCAGAAAACCCAATTTGATGTTCAGGAAACACCCAATACACTTATACCTTAAGGTGATATGATGAAAATTATTACTGTTGCTTCCGCTAAAGGCGGTGTAGGAAAATCCACATTTTGCTACGGTGTGGGTAAGCTTCTTGCGTTACACGGCAAGAATGTTTTACTTGTGGATATGGATATTGGCGTAAGAAGTCTTGATATACTTTTGGGGGTATCAGAAAAAACAGTCTATAACTGGGGCGATATAATAAAGGATAACTGCGATTACAGAAAGGCACTTATACAAGGTGCAAACGGGTTGTTTTTGTTACCTGCACCCATTGATTTTGATGAAGGCTACACTCCGGAAGGCTTTGCTCAAATGCTGAAAGCTTTTTCAAGAGATTTTGATTATATTTTTCTTGATGCACCGGCGGGTCTTGAAAGCGGATTCAATCTTGCTTCAAAAACCGCTGACAGCTGTATTATAGTATCAACCCCCGATGCCATAAGTATAAGGGCGGCGTCCTACGCTGCAGCTAATGTGCGTAAATCGGGGATTACCAATGTTCGTCTTGTGGTGAATAAATTTAACAAAAAAATCCATAAATCAATAAATGTTGACGAAATTATTGATACGGTAGGTGCAAGATTTTTGGGAGTTATCCCCGAATCTCAAGAAATTTACGGTTCAGTTGAGGGTCGCAAAATACCTTACGAATGCAAGGGGAATCAGGCACTTTTAAGAATTTCAAAAAGAATTACGGGTGAAAATGTTCCCTTCAGGGCTAAGAATTTATAATTTTTCTTGACAAAAAACAAAATAGTACTATAATAAACTTGCTCGAAGAAAAGTAGCTACGCTTCGTGCCGAAAATAAAACAGGGGAGCTGACGGACGTCGGCTGAGATAGAAAACATTCCTTTTCTGACCCTAATAACCTGATGCGGATAATGCCGCCGTAGGAAAAATAACTCTGAAAGTATCTCCCTATGGCAGTGTTACCGCCGTAGGGAGATTTTAATTCGGAGGAATTTTTATGAGTAATTTAACAAAAAAACAAAAAATAAGACGAATTGTTGAAACCGCGTTGATGTTGGCTCTTTCAACAATTCTTTCAGAACTTGCGGTGGTTAAATTCCCCTTTGGGGGCAGTGTAACCATTTTCAGTCAGGTGCCGATGGTAGTTATCTCCTACCGTTACGGTGTTAAGTGGGGTATCTTTTCGGGTCTTGCAATGGGCGTGATACAGACCCTTTTCGGTCTCGGAAACTTCGCATACGTAAGCGGTATAGTGGCTTATTTAATCCTGCTTTTAGCGGACTACATTATCGCTTTCGGTTCATTAGGACTTGGCGGTATGTTCAGAAATGTTATAAAAAACCAACCCGTTTCCATTGCCTTGGGCGGTGCAGTGGTGTCTGTTATAAGATTTTTGTGCCACTTCATAAGCGGTGTTACAATATGGGGCGACTACACCAACGGTGCAAAGGGTGTATGGTTATATTCTTTGGAATATAACGGCGGATATATGTTGCCCGAGCTTATTATTACCGTAATAGGTTGTGCGGTTTTAGGTGCAGTATTTGACTTAAAATCACCTGATTTGAAAATTTTGAAATCTAAAAAGTAAAAATTTAATAAAAAATGAAAATGCATCGTAGTACGGCGGTATTGCGGTGCATTTATTTTTATATTCAAACAACCGCTTCAAAAAGGGTGTCAAATGTAACAAATTAATGTTTTTCATTTTGTGCATTGCAATAAAAACGAGAAATTCTTTAAAAAAATATGTAGTAATTTGAAAAAAGAGTCATATATAAATGAAACCAAAATTCAAAAGGGGTTGTTGCCGATGTACAACTAAGCACGGGTGTATTTTAGCAAGTGTACTTTGGACAGTTAAAAAATAATGAAATAAAAAGAAAGGGAGGTAAAAATGAAAAGAGTAATAAAAATATTATCGGTAATTATGGCAACCATAATGTTTTTCGGCGTTTTTTCAGCGGCGAATCCCACGTTAGCCGCAGAGATACAGGAAGTTGAAATGACCGAAGACACACAAGCAACAGACACTTCAGAAAACACAGAGAATACGGAAGCTGAGGTTGAAGTATTAAATGAAATTACCGATTTGCGTGATGAATATACCAAGCATTTCCGTCAATCCGACGGTTCATATATAGCGGCTAAATATTCATCACCCGTACATTATCAAAAGAACGGTAAATGGGTGGAATACGATTTTACCATTGAAGAAAACAATTCAGGAAAGATTTTTTCAACAGATTCTGTTTTCGAACCCGTTTCGTCTGATATACCCGTTAAATTTCCCTCAAGGATTTCAAAAGACGGCAGCAATGAAATTGATATTGATATTGCTGATACGACAATCAGTTTTGCTCCGAAAACATCTCAGAATGGCTTGAAAAATGCTTCGGGGGATATTGCGGAGGAATCGGAGCTTTTAAGTGCTGAGGTTGTGAACGGTGATACTGTCAGTACCTATTCTCTTAATAGTGACAACGCAGTAAAAAGCGAAGAAGAAAACGCCCTTGGTGTGGATAAACGCAAGGGTGCAGTTAAGTATGAGAATGTATTTGAAGATGTTAACCTTGAATATGAAATTTCAAGCAACGTAATCAAAGAAAGCATAGTTTTAGAAAAGAAACAGGATAAAAATATTTTTGAATTCACTATGGATTTGGGAACTCTTTTTCCTAAAAAAGAACAGGACGGCTCAATTGTACTGTATACCGACAGTGGGTATACCAATGCTCAGTCTGTTATTGCACCGCCGTATATGTTGGACTCAAACGGTGTATATTCCGATTTAGTTTCAATGGAATTGACACCCGACGGTGACAAATACACCTTAACCATAACAGCGGACAAAAATTGGCTCGATGATAAACAAAGGGTTTATCCCGTTATCATAGACCCTACAATATTGCTGGACATTAACCGACAGAATACAATTGACTGCTATGTTGATGCAAGTTCACCTAACGCAAGTTATCCGTATGACTACTATTTATATGCGGGTCACAGTACTTTGGGTAAAACACGTACCTTCGTTAAGTTCAATCTACCCGAATTACCCGATGAATGTTGCGTTATTCAGGAAGCAAGACTGAATATTGTTCAAATGAGTGTTGATGCGGGTAGTGAAAAACGCTTCATTTCCGTTCACACGGTGAATGAGGATTGGAACAACACAACCCTGTCGCCAACGTGGAATGACCAACCCGAATTTGCAACAACCGCCCTTGATTATGCAGAGCTTACCTACGGTTTTTGTGACGTGTATATGTTTGATATAACCCGTGCCGCTAAAAGCTGGTTTGAAAACGGCAAGAACTACGGTGTGGTTATCAAAGGTTACGATGAATCAAAAGTTGGCAGAGCACAGATAATATCCGCAGAATATGATACAACAGAGGTTGCATATCCTACCATCAGCGTTAAATATCGTAATAACAAGGGTACCGAAAGCTACTGGAGTTATTCAACCTACGGAGTTAATACCGCGGGTGCGGCATATATTAATGATTACACAGGTAATCTTGTATATAGTCTGCCTATTTTATCCAGCTCGGGTGAGTTAATGCCCCTTGCACTTTCGGCGGTATTTAACAATTACTGTGCTAATGAAAGACTAACTGCGGGCAAAGAAAACTCCTCACGTACCACACCGGGTAAGGGTTTTCGCCTGAGTATACAGGAAACGGTCTTGCCCTCGGATAAGTATGGCTTGTCAGGAAATAACCAAGAAAATTATCCCTACGTATACACCGACGGCGACGGAACGGAGCATTACATTCAAAAGGTCAAGGAAAAGGACAAGGACGGTAAGGAAACTACCGTGTACAGGGATGAAGACGGACTTAACCTAACACTTGACCTTGACGGTGACTGTACATACATACTAAAGGATAAAGCGGGAAATGAGCGTTGGTTTAATTCAAAGGGTAATTTACTTAAAATTCTTGATGCCAACGGCAACGAAATTCATATATATTTCAAGCCTGCAAGTACAGCAGATAATCTTGAAGAAAAATCAAGGATTGCATATATTACCGACGGCTCGGGTCATAAATTTACATTTACGTATTATGAGGACAATGGTGTTGAGCTTGATTACATAAGAACAATTAAAGACAACGCAGGCAGAACAATCTACTTTACAACCACGGGCGGATTTTTGCGTAGTGTTAAATATTACGATGAAACCGTTACAAAAATAGTTTATGAAGGTCAGAACGATTCCACCGATGAGTACGAAGAATCTGCCGAGGGCTTGATAAACTACGTACTTTCAAACGATGGTTACGGTCTTAATTTTGACTATACCTCCAAGGCTACGGGCAGAAGGGTCAGAAAGGTAAAGGAATTCGGCACTACCGCGACCGGAAGCTTTATCGCAGGTCAGATTGTTACCTTTGACAGAACCGAGTATAACACCACGGTTATACGTTCCGCGGGCATTGACGGTGTTCATTACGAAACAAACAATGCCAAGGGTGATGACGATATAATCACAACCCTGCAGTTTGATAACTCGGGTAGAGCCGTAGCACAACAGATAAAATACGGCAACGGTTCCTTTGTGGGTGCCGGCTCCTGTGACTTTACATCATCCGCAGGTGACACAACCACCCTCGGTAGTAAAAACCGCGTCAGCTCAACAGGCTCGTTGGGTAAAAGCGTTGTGAACCTTCTCACGGGCGGTAACGCGGAGAGCACCACGGGTTGGACTCATTCGGCTTCATCCCCAAGCATTGCAACCGAAAAATATATGGGCAAAAAATCCCTTAAGCTTACCAATTCGGGACTTACGGGTAGCGGAAATACATATTACCGCCAAAGAGTCGACGGCTTAACAAACGGCGGAACATATACGCTTTCAGCCTACGTTAAGGTTGGTGACGTAACCAAAACCGCTGAGAATAATTACACGGGTGCACATTTGCAGATAACCACCGTGGGAAGTGACGGTCAATCAGACGATCCCGTTCGCTCCGAAGCAATTTGTGAAAAAACAGACACGGGAATAGATAACGGATGGCGAAGAATCACCGCAACCGTAACCATCCCCGACGACGAAGCACATACGCTCATATACCTGTGCTTACGTAACGTTAACGGTACTGCTTACTTCGATTGTATTCAGCTTGAATCGGGTAATGCGGCTAACTCATATAATCTTATTGAAAACAGTAGCTTTGAAAAATCTGCAAACGGTTTACCTACAGGCTGGTCTGCCATAAATACAAGCTATTCAACATCTTCAAACGGCACCGTAACCAACGGTATTACCACCGCAGGCAAAGCTAACGGTACTCAATCGGTGCGTATAACCGGTGACCCGGATGTTGCCAAGGGCTACAGTCAGTTAATATATGTTGACGGTAAAGCCGATGATACATATATTGTCAGCGGTTGGGGTAAGGGTTACCCCGTCAACAGCACCTTCCACACCAACGGAACCGATGACAAGGGTACTGATGATGAGGGTGACGACGAGCTTATTGCCACCGCCCTTTTCGAAATTGCCGTTAAGGTTACCTATGACCGTACGGATGCAAACAAAAATGTTACTGAGGTTTCACAGTACAAGGACTCTGCAACCTTTAATACCACCATAACCTCGTGGCAGTATGCTTCAATGCCGTTTTCACTTGAATACGCTGAGCCCGACGAGGGTTGCTCCTACACACCCAAGTATTTCCGGATTGTGCCGAGATATTGCTGTCAGGTAAACTACGTTTACTTTGACCACCTTATGCTTGTTAAAGAGCCCTCACAGACCTATACTTATGACAAAAAGGGTAATTTACTTAAAGCTACCGCTAACTCAGAGCAACAAGCCAATGCCGAGTATGATGATAATGACAATATGACCTCATACACCGATACATTGGGGAATACTACAAAGATGAATTATGACAGTAAGCATAATATGATTAATTCATCAAGTCCAAGGGGTATCAAGACTGAAAACACATACAACAGCAAGGGCTTTGTAACGTCAACTGAGGTGCATAATAAATCTCTTTCTACCAATAAGGGTAAGGAAGGTTATGTAGCACCAACTATGAGTTTAAAAACATCTCGTGCATTCCATGATGAAGTCGAGTCAACTCTTGTGAAGGAATCGGCATTTGTCAGGGCAGAGTATGACGAAAACGGTTACGGCACATATTATACCTATGATTACGATACAGGTATTACAGAAACCGTTAAAAATGCTAAAGGAATTACAACAACCTACGGTTATGACAGTAATAACGTTAATTTAATGTCGGTAACCTCGGGATACGGCACCGTGTCATATACCTACGACGGAAATCAGCTTTCTAAAATTGTTTTCGGTTCGGGTGGCTATGACGAGGAATATTCCTTCGGTTACGATGAATACGGCAATAAAACCAATACGTACATAGGTGATGCAGGCAACCTGCAGTTGTTGGTTGAAAATGAATACGGAACCAATAACGGCACGTTGGATTTGACAACCTACGGTAACGGTGATACAATAAGGTACGAGTATAACAACCTCGGTCAAAAAAATCGTGTATTTTACAACGATAGTGAATATGCCGCATATTATTGGCGATATGATGCAAGTGGTACACCCGTTTTGCATCAGGATAACCAGAATGACCGCCGTTATTACTACGGCTACGATTCCTTAGGCAGATTATGCCGAATGGAAATCCGTGCGGACAATAGCGACGAATTTTTAGGCTACGTTGAGCAGGGCTACGATTTACACGATAACGTTAATAAGCTCGTAACCAATCTTGGTGGCAGAACAAATACTCAACAGTATTTTTACGTTGAAAACTCAAAAAACTCAAATTCGGCAAGCTATTCAAAGGATGCACTTCCAAGTGCTTACGTGTTCACCGGTAACCGCTACGCTACCTATGAATACGATTCATTAAACCGATTAACCGAGCGTAGATTTTCAACTACAGCACCGCTTTACAATAACTATACCTATAAATTATCTGCTAACCGTAACACGGGGGACAGTACACTTTACCGCACAACCCAGCTCAGTACGGAGTTTATCGGTAATGCTTCATACACCTATTACTATGACGTGCTTGGTAATATAACGTCGGTTAAAAAGGGTGAAAGAAAATCAAGTGACCCTGCAAGTGCGGACTTTAAAGCCGTAGCAAATGCCGGTGATTATCGCTCATACACCTATGACAATTTAAGTCAGCTTACAAGGGAAGATAATAAAACTAACAATCTTACCAACGTTTGGACTTATGACCGTTTAGGTAATATACAGACAAAGACCGAGTACAAGTATACCACCGACGCGACAATCTCTGCTGACCGTAGCCTGTATATTGACTACCAATACGGTGACGATGATAACACATCCTTCAATAAACTTCTTAAGAATATTGATGTGTACAACGGCACTTCAGAAACTAAATCAGTTCGTTATGTAGTTAATTACGATGCCATAGGCAATCCTACATCGTACCAAAAGATATCGTATGATGATAAAGGTGTACAAGTAGGTGAAACAGTTACTGCCGCAAGCCTTAACTGGCGTGGCAGACAGTTAATGAGCCTTACGGATAACGTGAATTCCAACACCATCACATATTTGTACGGTGCAGACGGATTAAGAAAAAGCAAGACGGTTAACGGTGTTAAGACTCAATACTATTATGTTGGCGACAGCTTAGCCTACCAGATTTGTGAAGACGGCACGGAGCTTTACTTCTTCTACGACAGTCGCGGCGCTCTTTCGGTTATTCGTTACTTAAAGGGCGGTAATGACTATCATTTCTACGTAGCCACCAATTTACAGGGTGACGTTGTTGGTGTCTATTCTGCTGACGGCGTTCTTAAAGTATCATACGAATATGATGCTTGGGGTAATTGTAAAATATCGTCGGATACATCAGGTGTTGATCTTGGTAACGTCAACCCGATACGTTACCGTGGTTATTACTACGATTCGGAAACAGGCTTCTATTACCTGCACTCAAGATACTATTGCCCGAAAATCGGTAGGTTTATCAGTGCTGACAGTCTTTCTGTTTTATCCAACTCACCAAACGATATTACTGATAAAAATCTTTTCAGTTATTGTGATAATAACCCCATAACTCGTGAGGATTCTTCCGGTGGTGTTTGGGAAACAGTTTTTGACGTAGTTTCTCTTGCAATAAGCATTGTTGACGTTTGTGCCAACCCCGATGACCCTTGGGCTTGGGTAGGTCTCGCTTGTGATACTCTTGACCTTATTCCATTCCTTACAGGTGTCGGTGAGGCTGCGAAGGTAATAAGGTATTCAACTAAGATTTACAATGCAGCTGATGCGTACGGAGACGTCAAAAAAATAGTTGTTGTCTCAGAATCAGCAGGTGAAATCAGTAAAAAAGCCTTAAACAGACAAAGACGTGAAGCTGTGCAAAAGGCTTGGAAACTTGAATATGATAATGTTTATAATGGTGGTGCAGGTATAAGTCGAGTATGGAAAGATACTGAGAAAGCTGAGTTGTTAGAATTTGGAAAAGTAAAGGGCTTTGAAGGTCATCACATGTATAGTGTACAAGCTTTTCCGAGTCTTGCGGCATCACCTAATAATATTCAGTTTTTAAAACGTGCGGAACATCTGAGAGCCCACGGAGGAAATTGGCGAAACGTTACCTTTGGTAGGTATCTTGGATAAAATGGAGGATAATTCAATGGAATTTTTAAATATAATTAAAGAACTTGTTAAAGAATATGAAGGTAACATAGTAAGACGGCAAAACAACACACTTTTGTTGGGTCCCGATAAAATGCCACGATGCAGACATATGCTGTTTGCACCGTTAACCAAGGAATATTATAATGTACATTTAATAAGTCAGTACAAGAATAAATTTCCGGAGGAATATTTACATCTTCTTGAGCATGTGAATGGGTTTGAGTTGTTAAAGGTGCGACTATTATCCCGGCAGGTAGGGTTCTTTGCCAGTTCAATATTAACAATATTCGGATTACCTGTAACTCCGCCATATTCAAGGCAACCCGATATGGAAGAACCGTTTGATTTAAGGGTGGAAGATAATCTTCGCAGACATCGTAAAACACCTTCGTCATGGTTAAAATGTGGTCAGTTTATAAAAAATTATAATTTTAATGATGTTTACGCACTTTATATAGATACTGACAATGGTAAGGTGTATTCAATTATTTCTGATGCCAAAAAATTCAAAATTGAAGACGAATGGGAAAATTTGGATAGTTGCTTATGTTCTATTTACAACGAATACAAAGACTGTAAAGAAGAATATGAATTTAAGTAATTTCGACAAGAATGTTGATGCTTAGAAACCACTGAAAAAGTCTGATTAATGCAAGACAGGGGACGGTTCTATGTCTCGGTCTTGAGAAACAATCAGGGGACGGTTCTGTGATTGATAACCAATCAGGGGACGGTTCTGTGATTGACAATTGATGAGCAAAGTGATATAGTTGTTTTGGGTGATGAAAATGCCAAGAGAAGCACGAAAAACAAGCCAAAGCGAAACATATCACATTATGTTGAGGGGTATAAACCAACAACAAATATTTGAAGACGAAGAAGATTATCAAAAATTCGTCGAAGTATTAAAAAACTATCAGGCAATATGCGGATATACAATATATGCGTATTGCCTGATGGGTAATCATATTCATTTGTTAATGAGATTTAATAATGAAACAATAGGTCAGGTTTTTAAACGAATTGGCAGCAAATACGTTTATTGGTATAACATTAAATACCAAAGAAAAGGTCATCTGTTCCAAGATAGATTTAAAAGTGAGCCTGTTGAAGATGATTCGTATTTTTTAACAGTAATCAGGTATATTCATCAGAATCCGGTGAAAGCCGGTTTGTGTAAAAAGTTAGAGGATTACAGATATAGTAGTTATAACGAATATTTGGAAGAGCCACAAATTGTTGATGTAGAACAAGCTTTTTCTTTGATGAAAAAGGAATCGTTTATTGAATACAACAACGAACCAAGTTCTGATATGTGTATTGATGTGGAAGAATCAAATATAAAGCGAGTTACGGACGAAGAGGCTCACAAGATTATTAAAAAATACTCGAAATGCGAAAGTGTTTCAGAATTTCAAGCCTTGCCGATTGCTAAAAGAAATAAGTTTTTAAAGCTTTTTAAAGAAAAGGGAATTTCTATTCGACAAATCAGCAGATTGACAGGGGTAAGTTATTATATTGTTCAGAAAATCTGACCAATCATAGAACCGTCCCCTGATTGTTCCTACTCTGCAAATGGTAATTTGAAAGTGTCATACGAATATGATGCTTGGGGCAACTGCACCGTAAAAGATGCCGCAGGTAATGCTATTACTTCATCTGTTCATATCGGTAATGTTAACCCAATCCGCTACAGAAGCTACTATTATGACACTGATACAGGACTGTATTATCTGCAAAGTAGATATTACAATTCTGAAATTGGTAGGTTTTTGAATAGCGATAATGTATCAGATGCATCCGCTAAGACTTTGGGATTTAATTTCTTTATTTATTGCGGAAATAACCCTATTGTTAATTATGACCCTACTGGACACGGCATCATAAAAAACTTTATAAAGAAAGTTTATAAAGGAGTTATGAATACGGTTAGGAATACTGTCGGAAAACTCAATGTAGCAGCTAACATTTCACAAAACTTAAATTTGCAGATAGGAAATGTTACTGTTGGAATTGCTGTGGGTGTTTCTCAACATGCGAACGGAGATGTTTCAGGTAATTTTAATTTCACCGCAGGAGGAACAGCTTCAACATCTTCCGGTGGAATAGGCGTTTCTTCACAAACTTGTGTTGGATTGGATTTTATTCCTAGTTTTGATGCTGTTTCAGATAGTGGTTCACATGTATCAGTTGGTATTTCCGCACCTATTCCCAAAGTTCCAATTTCGGGTGAGAGTTCATTGTCTTTTATTGATTACAGTGGTGAAGAAATTTACCATGGTTTCTCGTTAGATACAGGAGCCTCTTTTCCTAAAGGTGCGCCAAACCTAAATTTTTCTGCAGGTTTTGATAATACCATAAAAAGCATAAACTTGGGTAATGTTTACGATATGTATGATGCACTTTTTATTACAATAATGGGAGAATAATGATGAAAAAAGTATTTGCGTTAATTTTATTATTGCCTGTTTTTGCATTGCTTTTATCAGTGTCATCTTTTTCTGCGAATGATCCATACATAAGCGAGGACGGTTGTCTGCAAATGCAGGTTGTTGAATATAATCCTGCAGACTTTGAACGAGCTTGGGTGATTT
>JAZNVE010000197.1:0-9974 GCA_045592665.1 Acutalibacteraceae bacterium | reverse complement strand
TATCCCTCGCTGTTTTTACCCGTCCTGTGACCTCCGCCACCGACTAAAAGTAAATTTTTATAATTCCTGAACGATAAGCTTGTGCCCTTATCCTCAAGATACATTCCCTTTATATTTTCGTCCTTCTCAATTGCTACAACGTACGAGCGGTCCTGATATAGTTTAACGGAGTAGCCCCCGTGTTTATTGAGTATGGGGAAATGGGTTGCCACAATAATTTTTTTAGCCGTAACGCTACCCTTTTCGCACCTGACTTTATTAGGTAAAAACTCGAGGACCTTTGAGTTTTCGTATATTTTTAAATCTTTCGCTACATTAAACAAGAATTTAAGGGGATGAAACTGACCCTGACCACTTACTTTTACCGCTCCCGCACACTCCACGGGTAGGGGTATTTTTTCATAAAATTCCGCCTTGACGCCTAATTTTTCATAAGCCCTTACTTCATTTTCGATTTTTTCCCTGTGGTCAGCGGAGTAGATATATGCATCCTTTTCCTCAAAATCACAGGGAATGTTTTTTGACATTTCCCTTATTTTATCCAGGGCTTTTTTGTTAGCCTCAAGATACCCGAGAGCCTTTTCTTCGCCGTAGGTTTTTATTAGTTTATCGTAAATAAGCCCGTGTTGAAAAGTAACCTTGGCGGTTGTGTTTTTAGTTATACCCGAGCCTATACTTTTAGCCTCAAGCAAAACGCAGTCCACTCCACGCTCACTTAACTCCTTAAGGCACATTACACCCGCAAGACCGCCACCGACTATAACTACCTCTGTATTTCTGTCCCCCTGAAGCTGGGGAAAGCCCTCATTTTTTGCCGTTGCACTCCATACAGAATTCAAAATACCACCTCTGAATTCAGTATGTGCAAAAAGAGGAGCGTTAAACACTCCTCCTTCTGATTAATTATGTATATGTTCAATTGTTTTTTCAACCGCTTCTTCAATATTCACCGTACCTACACCAAAAATGGACGTGTGGATTTTACCGTTTATAGGCTTTTTCCAGTAATCGTCAATACAGTCGATACCGCCACGCATACCCAATATTGAGCCAACGGTTGCACCGTTACAGTCCGTGTCAAAAGCCATACCCACTGCGGTGCATATTGATTTACCGAAATCACCCTCACCGTAAAGGAGACCCGCAACCACAATCATAGCGTTGGATATTGTGTGACACCAACCGTGGCCGGTATGCTCATCGTAAGCGGAATGAATAAATTTGTAACAGTCATCAAGGCTAACGCCATTTTTATAATCATCGAAAATCTTCATAACCGCTTCGTAAAGCCTTGACGTAGCGGGAATCTGGGACAGACCGCCCAAGATAATATCATCAATATTATCATTAACCGCGGCAATTGCTATCATTGCGGAAACAAACATTTCACCGTATATACCGTTTTTAACGTGGGAAATACAGGCGTCATTATAGGCTTCTTTAGCCGCATCCTCGGGATTTCCGGGGTTTATGTATCCGAAATAGTCGCCCCTTATCTGTGCACCTATCCACTCACGGCACACATTTTTATACATTGCCGATGCAGGTGGTTTAATACTGTTTATAAAGTTAACGTACGCAATTCTTTCCGCGGTAAAGTACGAGAAAACACCCTGATATCTGAGCCACACATCAACTACATCCTCGGGGCTGAAATTCTTACCGTATTTCTCTACAATGAGTTGTGAAAGTGCCACGTAGTTTGTGTCATCATCCACGGGCATACCGTCAACATTATCACCGTAGGGCTTACCGGTAAAACCGAATTTATAATGCGACGAGACTTCCTCGGTTATATCCGTTGACATAATATAACGGTGCATAGGATAATTTTTTGTTTCTTTAAGGAATGGTATAAACTCATCACTTCTTATACCCTCAACAGGCTTACCGAGAAGACAACCGCAAGCCCTACCCGTCCAGGCACCCATGAGTTTTTTACGTAAAGCTTCGTCATCGGGCATTACCGAAGCATATTCATAGGGCTTTCTCAAAGCCTTTATATCATCGAGTTTATTTGGCTCTTGGTATTTATAATCGGGACGAATTTCTGAGTTAATAACAATTTCAAAAACCTTGTCACACAAGCAGCTTTTTTCTTCGCCGTTTTCCATCGCGGCTACACTCTCAAAAAACTCTTTGTGGTTTTCCACGTCCAGTCCTTCTTCAATACACTGATTATACTCCGCCATAATGTCGTTTAAATATCTGTTAAACTCATTGGAGTCGTTATAATCAACCTTTATTTCGCTATCATATATTTTTGCAAACATAAAAACACCCTTATTTTTCAAAATATATTGCACCGCTTTGTGCAAAAATCAAAGGAGGTAATTTCATACCCTTTTGCTCGGGAATTCGTGATGCAATTGCAAAATCGTGAAGTTTACTATAGAAAAGACCGGGTTCAAAAACTACATGAGCACATAAGAAGCCCTCTTTTTCAACGGGTAAAGTAACCGAGTAATCCTTTGTACTCTTAGCGGTATATTTAAAGCATTCTCCGTCCTTATCAAATACCTGCAAGGTCATATTTTTGCGAAGTTTCTTAATATTTATGGTAACACTTGTATTTTCGGTAAGCTTCACCGTATCACCCAAAATATTATCTCCGCTTACTATGTCAATAAAGGTTTTTCCCACTTCGAAGCAAATAGTAGTGTGACCTTTAACAATGGCATCAAGTATATCTTCAGGTGAGTTTGATTTGGCGTAAACATAAGTAACGGGCCAGGTAAGAAGGTTGGTTATACCATAATAGTCCGTGTGGTAATCGCTACCGCCCACAACGGGGAGTTTATGACCGTTTCTTAACTGCTCGTGCCACCATTCGGTACATTCAAGGTTATCATAGTGAGTAGGTGCATTCCACACTTCAAGCACATCAACATCCGCCGCATTCTTTTCCCATCTCCAGGGGCACTGTTTACAATGGGGATGATTCATACAAATAACCGCACCGCGTCTTTTTGCCTCATTTTTTACACGCAAAAAGTCCTCGTAGGTCTCACAGGTTTCGTAATCATCTTTGTCAATAACATCCTTAACGCCCCACATATTACAGTGACCGCCATCTTTTGAAAGCTCCGCACCGTAAATCAGGGTAAGACCGTCAACTTCAGGGAATTCTTCGCAATTAACATTGTGGTCGGTTATCATAAGGAAATCAAGTTTGTTTTTCTTTGCTTTTTTAATTATTTCTTCAAGAGTCAACGCACCATCAGAAGCAACTGTGTGAGAATGGGTTACACCCACATACCATTTATAACCTTCGTGATTCATTGCTTATCTCCTTTTAAAATGTTCTTTATTTAAAGTATAATTTTCTATATTTTCTTTGTCAATTACGGCTTTGGGTGCATGATATTTTACACCTGCTTGTCATTTGTTATCTTTGCCTCCGCAAAACCGATACATTCACGGCCTAAAATGGGGTTTGCCATATTTCTTGCGTTAAAATACAATCGCAGAGTGTCACCGCATTTTACAAGGTGGCTGGCGTAAACAAACTGTTTCATCCAATTTTTTCCGTGAACAACCTGAGGCTCGACTAACATTTTTTCAAACTTAAACTCAAGCCCGTCGGGTGATGTCATTAAGAATATTGCCGAGTGACTCTTACCGTCTATTTCATAAATACCGTTCTGTATTCCTATATATCCGTCACTGAGCTTATAAACCTTAAGACAACCGCTGCAAAGATTCAAGTACTGATTATTTTTATCGGGCGAGATTATCGGGGTCTCTACGGATACATATCCATCGGTAATATCCTTACTTTCTGCGTAGCTTATATGTGTAGGTTCGCAGAATTTACAATCATCTATATACGTCATACCGCAGGAATAATAAAGACGATTAATATCCTTTTCTTGTAAAAGGAAGGGATTTGAAAGTGCCGTACCTCTTTCGCTTATTTCATAATCCTTTGTATTTCCAAGTGCGAGGGTCGGCTCCGACCATTTTATAAGGTCTTTACTTTTTGTAACATAAATATCCGATTTCCATTTTACTGCGTTCACCACGTTGAGTGCGTTCATAAATAACGAAAGTGTTTTTTCGTAAAACAGATAGTATGTATCACCAATACGATTTATATTGGGTCGCATAGCATTTTTTAATATCCTTTTCACTTTTTGGAAGTGTACGCCGTCATCACTTACTAAATGATATACACCGATAGTTGTATGTAAAAACATATGCCATTTTTTATCGTGACTTTCATCGGGTGTAAGTAAACTGGGGTCGGCAACTACAAAAGTGCCGTCAAAAGGCTTTAATACGGGACTATTTTCATTTACTTTAAACTCTAAGCTGAGAATCTGGCTTGTGGTAAGGCTTTTCATAACACACCTCTGTAAAATTATCTTTCTGAATTTTATTATACTCGTCACTTTATTCAAAATCAAGTTAATAACATTAACTTAGATTAATGTGTTTTATTAAAAGATAAACGGATACCACGGATGGTATCCTTTATACTCCCAATAATAAATAATCATTTTTTGTACGGGCATTTGCAATATAGTCACTTTTTTAGTCCTTCTTGTAGTCTTTATATAATTTCATAAAATTTAAAATGCCCTGCTGAATAAAACTACAATATTTATAAAGCTCACTATTGTAGAAAGTATATGCAACACAATATCGACCTTTAAATATTCGAAATACGCCTTTTCTTCCCGTACCTTTTCTTTAAAATTCAATTTAAAGAGCAATGTCACTACTGTAAGTATACCAAAAATGAGCCACGAAAACACGTCCATACTAAATACCAAATCCACATAATCGCCTACCTGCTCCCACGAAAAACTCTTAATTAAAATAAATGACAAAAGATTCAGTATTCCGTAAACATAAACTATTACTGAGCTAATATAAGAAATCACTTTACATATTTTTGTGTTCATATACTTATCACCTAAAAACATCAATGTTTTTATTCTGCTTCCTGTATAAAATCATTTTGCTCGGGTTTCTTGTTTCTCTTTTTTACAACCAGGAATATAATTACGGATGTTACGGCAAATGCCATTAATACGGCGACAGCATAATCCCGTTCAAAAAACATATCGTGGTAAACATAGAAGTATGAATCAACACCGTCAAACACCGAAAACGCAAGTTGACTGAACGGAGAAAGCATCAAGCCTATAGTAAACATATATATCCAACTTAAAATATTTCCGTCATCTGAAAAAATACATTGACCCATACAGCCAATCACAGGAAGTACCATTCCCACAAAAGCAGAAATATATAAAGCCTTTAAATTGAAACTTTTACCTATAACTGCAAATATAATAAGTAAAACGGGCATGGTACAAGCGATGCACATGGGAATTTTAATAAAAAATTCAGGAAAATCATCAAAAGTACGGAATATATAATCATTTGTTAAACTACCAATTAACCATAGTAACATCATTATGAAAAAACCTGAAATTGATAAGCATATATTTTTAATAATTTTCATATTATCACCTCTTGACTATACTATATCAAAAGGATAACTGAAAGACGGTAATATGTAATTTTTGTACCATTTTTTGTAATAAATTGCTCCCCGTACAGTATGCGGGGAGTTGTTTCGTATAAAACCACTTTGAAAAACTTAGTTAAATAATGCTTCGTTCAGGTCATTAGCAGGTGGCTTACAGGTATGACCCTTGCAGATATAATAGGTTGTTTTACCGTTTTTCAAAGGAAAATCCTCTATAAGATTGGGTAAAAGCCTAACCACCACGTTTATGGGGAACAGAAATGGAAAAGTAGATTTATTTGTATTCTCATCCGGTACAACCGTTATTTTTGTCGGCGGATCGCAAAAATCCAAAAGTGCCGTCAAAAACATTGAATAATTATGGGGACTATATAAAGCATCTGCCGCAATAAAATCCAATTGCTTTTCTGCTTGCATTTTGTATTTTTCGCCCGAGGTTAAAAGCCACAACCTTACAAGGTTATATGCCATCAGGGAATTTCCGCTTGGAATTGCACCATCGTAGGTTTCCTTGGGACGGGAAATCAATTCCTCGCTGTTATTGCTGTATAAATAAAACCCGCTGTAATTATCGCTAAATTCTTTAATAACCTTGTCGCTTAAATCCTGGGCAATTTCAAGATAATTTTCATCAAGAGCAGCAGAATATAAACTGAGCTGAGCAAAAATATATGCCCCATAATCATCCAGAAAGCCTTTTACCCCTCGCTTTTTCTCTCGAAAACTGACGTATAAAGTACCGTTTTCATAAAGGGTTTCTTTAATAAATGCATCTGCCTTTTGTGCGGCATCAAAATAACCATTCTTTTTACTTACACGGTACAACTCACACATTGCCGCAATCATCAAGGCGTTCCACGATGTCAATATTTTGTCATCAAGATGTAAGGAATATCTCTTTTTTCTATAATTTAAAATTTTAGGTAAAAATTTTTCAAAGTTTTTATCCGAAAAATCGCTATTTAATAAATTCGGTATGCTTTTACCCTCAAAATTGCCCTTATCAGTGATATCAAAATGGCGGTTAAAGGCATTTGCATTTTTTTCACCAAGAATTTTTGTAATTTCATCGGGAGAAAACAGATAATATTTTCCTTCCTCGCCCTCACTGTCCGCATCTTGCGCACTAAAGAATGCTCCCTGCTCAGAGGTCATTTCCCTAAGGATATAAATTGCGGTTTTTTCGGCAATTTCAAGATATATTTCTTTTTTCGTTAAACTGTACGCTCTGCAATATGCCAATATGAGCAAAGCATTATCATATAACATTTTCTCAAAATGGGGAACAAGGAACTTTTTATCCGTAGAATAACGACAAAAACCGAAGCCGATGTGGTCAAACATACCTCCGCGGTACATCTGCAAAAGCGTATGTTCCGCCATTTCAAGGCACTCCGGAATTTTGTATCGCTCGTAGTAGGAAAGCAAAAACAACAGATTATGGGGTGAGGGGAACTTGGGTGCGCCACCGAAACCGCCGTGCTTTTTATCGTAAATGCGTTCGAATACCGACACCGCAGAATGTGCAAGCTCTAAATCAGCAGAATCAAATTTTTCGGGTGAGTTATTAAGGTGTGCCACAATCATATCTGACTGTTTTAATAATTTTTCCTTGTCATTTTCCCACTTTTCCTTTATGGCAACAAGAAGGTCTTTAAATCCTATCATGCCCCCACGGGATGTTTTAGGGAAATAGGTCCCTGCAAAAAACGGCTTTTGAGCCGCCGTCATAAAAATACTTGTGGGCCAACCGCCACTTCCCGTAAATGCCTGACACACCGCCATATAAACGCTGTCAATATCGGGACGTTCCTCTTTATCAACCTTTATTGATATGAAATTTTGGTTTAAAATTTCAGCAATTTCTTCATCCTCAAAGCTTTCGTGAGCTAAAACGTGGCACCAATGACAAGAACTATAGCCAATACTTAAAAATATAGGTTTATCTTCATTTTCAGCTCTCGCAAAAGCTTCTTCACACCAAGGATACCAGTCCACGGGATTATCTTTATGCTGTAGAAGATACGGACTTGTTTCATTTTGCAAACGGTTACTCAATATATTACCTCCGTTGTAGTTTTATTTTTAGAATTTACAGGGTACAACGGATTATTCAAAAAGTAAGTGTATATCAAATAAATACAGTGAAAAAGGATACCGCGTGGTATCCTTTAAACTCCAAATATTACATAATCATTTTTGGTACGGGCATTTGCAATATAATCACTTTTCTTAAGTCCGTTTTTGTTATCTTTATATGATTTTAGTATTTCACGGCTCATATTGGTTAAATCTTCGCGTGAAAGTGCCTCATCCACACTTAATAGCAATACTTCGCTGTTCTCATAGCCGTCGGATTTTGGCTCACCCGATACATATTCCGCAGTAAACACCGCACACCATTGCTCACTTTTGAATTGCATTGAATATAAATCCTTTGCCTTACAAGCTACGCTTGTTTCTTCAAAAATTTCTCTTTCAATGGCTGTTGTAGGTATTTCATCATCTTTCACGTACCCGCCCGGCAACAAAATCCGGCCTTTAGCCGTGCCGTAAGTGTGCCTGACAAGTAAAATTTTATTATCAATATCAACAATACCGCAAACGGCGAAAGACTTGTTGTTGGCTTTTGGTTTATTGTTTTTGAATAAAGGCATTTAAAAGTCTCCTTAAGGGGTATTTAAATTAGTTGTAATTATTGAAAATAAAGGCGGTAGTCACCATTTGTCTTCTTATCAATATCTTCTTTAGTTGTAAAAGAAATCATAGCTTTTTTATGTGTAAGAGAAAATAAGATTTTTTCTATATCTTCCTTTGTTCCACCTTTAAATTTAATTTTGTCCGTGGGAATTTCCATTTTAGTAAGCTCAAATGCTTCTTTAGGATATCCTGACAAAATCAGATTATCTATCGTCAGTCGTTCAATCTCTTTGCAAAAGCCTGATTCCTTTGCTTCCTCTAATTCTGCGTCGGTTTCAAATAAATACCAGACAACAAGATACTGCGGTGATTGGTCATATGCACCGTAAAAGAAATGCTCATATATTTTAGGTTTTCTATCCTCAACCTGTTGTACAGTCTTTTTAACAGCCTTCTCTATTATACGCTTACGTTTTGTAAATAAAAACATACAAACACCGCCTTTTTATGTGTTATTCAGATTTTAAATTACTATTTAATTTTTCTTTGATTAACTCTATATCTTTATCAACAAGATGGTTTCTAATAATATTAAAATCAGGATAATTCTTAAGTTCTTTAACAATACTTTCTCTTGAAGAAAGAATATCGAATACAGGTAGTATCTCTTTATTCAGCTTTTTAATGATGTCATCTGCTATTTTTTGAGGATTTCCTTTTAATTTATAAGGGTTGTCCTTTTTGTATAAATACTCATCCAACCTACAACGAATATTACATTCATATTCCTTGTAGTATTTTTTATATTCACTCGGGAAAGAGGTACACTCAGGTACTCGTATACCGAGATTTATCCATAACACACCTTGGACGCCTTTTTCGGGACAGCCATTCTGAAAATTTATCACTTGTGTGATATCTTTATCAACCAGGCGATTCAAGGTTCTACCATATTTCTTAAAACCATATTGTTTAGCCCATTCAAATACTATATATTCTATTTCATCAACAGTTTTTGTTGTATCAATTTTTTTACTAAATACGGAAAACATATCATCACCGCCTTTTTGTCATTGTAGCATAAATAAGAAACAACTGCAACATACGTTCAATTAAGGTACAAAAGCAAAAAGCACACCGATTGGTGTGCTTAATTCTATTTAAAAGCAAAATAAATTAGAAAGACCTACGACAACGACGGTCAGAAATATGGTCGATTTGCTTCGCTGTTCACTCGCAACTCTCCCTATTTCTTCCTCTCGAAACCTTGCCTGCATCTGCCACCGGCAGCGGCAAGGCTTCGAGCAGTTAACAGCCTGTCGGTTGTTAACTCTGAATTATCTTAGTTTAAGTTTCTATTTAAGATAACAAAACAAAAAGCACACCGATTGGTGTGCTTTCTGTTTTGGTGGAGGCGGAGGGAGTCGAACCCACGTCCGAAACCGAATCCTCGCCCACGTCTACGAGCGTAGTCTGCTAATTAAATTCCCCTACAGAAGCCTCAGCAGACGGAGTTTTCCGTAAGGTAGCTTCATAGGTACTATTCTACCGCAAAGCTTTGGCAGAATAGTGGATGCATTTTACCTGCCAACGCATAAGGCCCGAGTTACTGGCGCTCACATCACAAGGCTCGGGTGACCCTGTGAGGAACGCAGGCGCGCTTAGGCAGCCTGTAATGCAACGTTATCGTTAGCGTTTAATTTTAAATTTTCTCGTTTTTATAGAGGCCAACGAGAATCCTCTGCTCGCAGTGTGCGCCCCATCGACCCCGTCGAAACCGGTGCGCCCCCATATTTATTCCTTAAAGGATTCTTTCAAACGGCGGTCTATT
>JAZNVE010000196.1:0-2674 GCA_045592665.1 Acutalibacteraceae bacterium | reverse complement strand
TAGGCTCGTTTTTTTCTTGACAATCATTATTATTATAGTATAATTAAGGTGAACGTAAATTCACTCTCAAGGAGGTTACTTATTATGGACACAAGATTCGCAATTAGTGAGTATCATGACGCTGCTGCCGTTACAAGACAGCTTGACGAACTCATTAAAAAACCCATTTACACTATCAAGCCCGAAGTACTTAAACAGTACGAAGAAGAATACTTCGACAAAAAATGTGCAAAGAGCAAAGAGATGATCGAGGAAGCTAAACAGGTTATCCCCGGCGGTGTTCAGCACAACCTTGCTTTCAACTATCCCTTCCCCCTTGTTTTCACAAAGGCTGACGGTATGAAGCTTTACGATATTGACGGCAACGAATACTTCGACTTCCTTCAGGCAGGTGGTCCCACAGTTCTCGGTTCTAACCCCAAGGTTGTTAGAGACCAGGTTATCGACCTTCTTAATACTTGCGGTGCCTCAACAGGTCTTTTCCACGAATTCGAATACAAACTTGCTAAGAAAATCTGCGACAGTATGGAATCTGTTGAAATGTTCCGTATGCTCGGTTCAGGTACAGAAGCTTGTATGGCAGCTATCCGTGTTGCAAGACTTGCTACAAAGAAAAAGAATATTGTTAAAATGGGCGGTGCCTACCACGGTTGGAGTGACCAGCTCGGTTACAGTATCCGTGTTCCCGGCTCTAAATTCACTCAGGCACACGGTGTTCCCCTTTACCTTTTCAAACATACTCAGGAATTCTTCCCCAACGACCTCGATTCACTCGAAAGAGTTCTCAGACGTAACATCCTTACAGGCGGTACTGCTGCTGTATTCATCGAGCCCATCGGTCCCGAAAGCGGCACAAGACCCCTTGATAAAGACTTCAACAAAGGTGTTGAAAGACTTTGCCGTAAATACGGTGCACTCCTTATCTTTGATGAGGTTGTTACAGGCTTCCGTATCGGTATGGCAGGTGCTCAGGGTTACTACGGCGTTTCTCCTGACCTTACTATCTTCGGTAAAGTTATTGCCGGCGGTTATCCCGGTGCAGGCGGTATCGGTGGTAAGAGAGAATATATGAAATACCTCGGTGCAGGTCTTGACGCCAGCGGCGAAAAAGTTAAGAAAGCATTTATGGGCGGTACTATGGCTGCTACACCTATCTCTTGCGTAGCAGGTTACTATACCCTCGAAGAAATCGACAAACAAAACGCTTGTCAGAAAGCCGGCGAAATGGGCGACAGACTCACAAAGGGTCTTCAGGGTCTTATTCAGAAATACAACCTTCCCTTCGTTGCTTTCAACCAGGGCTCCGTATGTCACATTGATACCGTTGGTACAATGCACTACTCCATCAACTGGGCTAAACCCTGGCAGATTCCCGGTGTTCTTTCAGCTACAAGCGAAAGAAAGAAAGAAATGCAGCACATGGGTGCGGCTTATATGGCAGAAGGTCTTGTTACCCTTGCAGGTAGCCGTCTTTACACTAATGCTTGTTATACTCCCGAGCTTATTGACGAGGCTCTCAACAGATTCGACCGAGTATTCGCAAACGTTGCAATTAAAGAAGGTTAATCACTTAAATTTAAAATGCCACGGGTTTCCGTGGCATTTTTGGAATGAGAAGAACTAAAATTCGTAATTCATAATGCTTAATGCGTAATTAAAGGATTGATTTTATGGATATTTTAGAAGCTAAAAATTTAGTTATCCGTGCCGGTCACGAACTTTTAAAAGCCGGTCTTATTGTAAGAACATGGGGTAACATCAGTTGCCGTATCAACGAGGCTCAGTTTGTTATTACTCCCAGTGGTAAGGCTTACGATACACTCACTCCCGACGATATCGTACTTGTTAACATTGCCGACCTCACCTATGACGGTGATGTTAAGCCCTCATCCGAAAAGGGTATTCACGCATCCTGCTACGAACTTCGTCCCGATGTTAATTTTGTAATTCACACCCACCAGAAAAATGCATCGGTTGTAAGCACACTCGGTCTTGATGTAAACAATATCACAGGCGAGGATGCCGAGCTTCTCGGTACATCCGTTCCTTGTGCTGCTTACGGCCTTCCCGGTCAGCCCAAGCTTCGCAAGGGTGTTATCGGTGCTCTTGAGCGTTCCGACTCCAAGGCAGTTATTATGAAGCATCACGGCGCAGTTTGTATGGGTGTTGACTACGACAATGCTTTTAAGGTTGCTATTGCACTTGAAAAAGTTTGTGAAAACTTCATCATCAACCGTTGCAGTGATATTTCAGGTAAGGCAATTGACACATTTGAAGGTGTTATTGACTACGTAACCGATGTTATTACTTCAGGTGATAAATACAAACCCGCTAAAGAATTTGCTCCTTGCGACAGTTCAAGAAAAGGCGAATGTATTTTTGTTGGTGAAAAGGATAAATCAAGCGCAATTATAGATACTAAGAGTGGCGCTTGGGTTGGTGGCGGAGAAATCCCCGACAGTGCTGACTTACACTGGAGAATTTACAAAAAGAGAAAAGACGTTAATTTCATCCGTCATACTAAAGATGCAAGTGTAGTTGCTATGTCAAGAAAGGGCAAAAAGATGAAACCCTTCCTTGATGACCTTGCTCAGCTTTGCGGTCCCGTTGTTAAATGTGCAACATTCAACCCCGATTCCACATTGAAATCAAGCAAAAAAGTTGTTAAGGCTCT
>JAZNVE010000195.1:0-2492 GCA_045592665.1 Acutalibacteraceae bacterium | reverse complement strand
CTCAAAAGATAAAAACGTTTGGCACCTTTCTCACGAAGGTCTTGACCTTGAGGATCCCGCAAACGAACCTCTTTACAACAAAGAAGGCTTCCTTGAAATGGGCGTTTCTCCCGAACAGGCTCCCGACGTTCCCACTTACATTACTCTTCACTTTGAAAAGGGTGTTCCCACTGCTATTGACGGCGTAGAAATGGGCGGTCTTGCAATCGTTGAAAAACTCAACGAGGTTGGCGGTGCAAATGGTATCGGTCTTCTTGACATCGTTGAAAACCGTCTTGTTGGTATGAAGAGCCGTGGCGTTTACGAAACTCCCGGTGGTGCAATCCTCTACAAGGCTCACGAGCTTCTTGAGATGATTACCCTTGACCGTGATACTCAGCACTACAAAAAATTAGTTGCTCAGAAATTCGGTGAAGTTGTTTACAACGGCCTTTGGTTCACACCTCTTCGTGAAGCTCTTTCAGCATTCGTTGACAAGACACAGGAAACTGTTACAGGCGATGTTAAGCTTAAGCTTTACAAAGGTAATATAATTAACGCAGGTATCACATCACCCTACTCACTTTATGATGAAAATGTTGCATCCTTCGGTGATGACGGCGGTGCATACAATCAGCAGGATTCTGCAGGTTTCATTAACCTCTTTGGTCTTTCAATCAAAGTAAAAGCACTTCTTGACAAACAGAGAGAAGAAAACTAATTACACCAACACACGACAAAGGTGAAATATCCCTTTGTCGTATTGTGTTTAATTTAAGGACAAATTACTCTAAGGAGATTTTTATATGCAACTCTGGAAAGGCAGATTTTCAAAAGAAATCGACCCTAAAACCAACGATTTTAACTCATCAATTAAGTTTGACAGCCGTATGTATAAAGAAGATATTGAGGGTAGCATTGCTCACGCTACCATGCTTTGTACACAGGGTATAATTTCAAGCGATGACTTGGGTCTTATAGTTGAGGGTCTCAATAATATTAAAGCTGAAATCGAAAACGGCGAATTACTCATTGACCCAAACGCAGAGGATATTCATACTTTTGTTGAGGGTGAATTGACACAGCGAGTAGGTGCGGCGGGTAAACGTCTTCATACCGCTCGTAGCCGTAATGACCAGGTTGCACTTGATATCAGACTTTATCTCCGTCACGAATGCGATGATGTTTATAAACAGTTGACCGAACTCATTGATGTTCTTTGTAAAAAGGCGGAGCAGTATGCGGGTGCGGTAATGCCCGGTTATACTCATCTCCAAAGAGCCCAACCCATTACCTTCGGTCACCATTTAATGGCTTATGCAGAAATGCTCCTTCGTGATAAAGAAAGGCTTATTGATGCTAAGAACAGAATGAATTATTGTCCCCTCGGCTCTTGTGCTCTTGCGGGTACAACCTATAACACTAACCGTGAAATGACCGCCGAAGCCCTTGGTTTTAACGGTGCTATGCAAAACTCACTTGATGGTGTGTCCGATAGAGATTTCTGTATGGAATTAGCATCTGCATTATCAATTCTTATGGTTCACCTTTCACGTTTTTCTGAGGAAATCGTTCTTTGGTGCTCTTGGGAGTTTAAATTTATTGAACTTGATGATGCATTCTCAACAGGCTCGTCCATTATGCCCCAAAAGAAAAACCCCGATATTACCGAATTAATACGCGGTAAATCAGGTAGGGTTTTCGGCGATTTAACAACACTTCTTACTATGATGAAGGGCTTACCCTTGGCGTATAACAAGGATATGCAGGAAGACAAAGAAGCAATTTTCGATGCTTTCGATACTGTTAAAATGTGTCTTACGGCATTTATTCCCATGCTTGATACAATGACCGCTCTTACTGATAATATGCGTAAAGCGGCAGCAGGTGGTTTTATAAATGCTACGGACTGTGCAGACTATCTTGTGGGTAAGGGACTTCCTTTCCGTGATGCGTATAAGGCAACGGGCGAAATAGTTGCCCTTTGCATTGCCGAAGGACTTACACTTGAAACATTACCCATTGAAAAGTACAAGGGTGTTTGCGAAACCTTTGATGAGGGAGTTTACGAGGCAATAAACCTTGATAAATGCGTAAATGACCGTACATCTTTAGGTGGTCCTGCACTGCAGAATGTTTTAAGTCAGGTTGAAAGAGTAAAAAATTTAAATAAATAATCAGAGAGAAAATTAATTTATGACAAAGATATTTATTGACGGTAAAGCCGGTACAACCGGTTTGAGAATATACGAAAGGCTCGAAAGTTTCGATGGAATTGAACTTATAAGCCTTGATGATGAAAAAAGAAAAGACCCTCAGTGCCGAAAAGAGGCACTCAATAGTGCGGATATAGCATTTTTATGCTTACCCGATGATGCGGCAAGGGAATCAGTTTCATTAATTGAAAATGAAAATACAGTGGTAATTGACACTTCTACGGCTCACCGTACACTTGATGATTGGGCTTATGGTTTTCCTGAACTTTCCCTTTCACATCGTGAGAAAATCAAAAA
>JAZNVE010000194.1:0-6232 GCA_045592665.1 Acutalibacteraceae bacterium | reverse complement strand
CAAGGTACAGGTAAACCGCGGTTTCAGAGTACAGTTTAACTCTGCAATCGGTCCTTACAAGGGCGGTCTTCGTTTCCATCCTTCCGTTTACTCCGGTATTATTAAGTTCCTTGGTTTTGAACAGACATTCAAAAACAGCCTTACAAGCCTTCCGATCGGTGGCGCCAAGGGTGGTTCAGACTTTGACCCGAGAGGTAAGTCGGACGGAGAAATCCTTCGTTTCTGCCAGGCATTTATGACTGAGCTTTACAGACACATCGGTCCCGACGTTGACGTTCCCGCAGGTGACATTGGCGTAGGCGCAAGAGAAATCGGTTACCTCTACGGTCAGTACAGAAGAATTCGCGGTGCATTCGAAAACGGTGTTCTTACCGGTAAGGGTCTTTCATACGGCGGTTCACTTATCAGACCCGAAGCAACAGGCTACGGTGCTACATACTACGCAGTTGAAATGTTCAAACATTTCGGCGAAGATATTAAAGGCAAGACATTTGCTCTTTCAGGCTTCGGTAACGTTGCTTGGGGTGCTGCGAAGAAAATTGCAGAGCTTGGCGGTAAAGCCGTTACAATTTCAGGTCCTGACGGTTACATTTACGACCCCGACGGTATTGTAACAGAAGAAAAAATCAACTATATGCTTGAAATGCGTGCATCAGGTCGCGACAAGGTTCAGGATTATGCTGATAAATTCGGTGTTGAATTCCACGCAGGTCAGAAACCCTGGGGCGTAAAAGTTGACGTTGCAATGCCTTGTGCTACACAGAACGAAATCAATATGGACGAAGCAAAGAAGATTATTGAAAACGGCGTCCCCTACTACATCGAAGTAGCAAATATGCCCACAACAAACGATGCTCTCGAATTCCTTAAAGAAAACTGCAAGGCAGTTGCTCCCTCAAAGGCTGTAAACGCAGGTGGCGTTGCTGTTTCTGCTCTCGAAATGAGCCAGAACTCAATGAGATACAGCTGGACAGCAGAAGAAGTTGATGAAAAGCTTAAACAGATTATGAAGAACATCCACGACAACTCTGCAGAGGCTGCTGAAAAATACGGTCTTGGTTATGACCTTGTAGCAGGTGCTAATATTGCAGGTTTCATTAAAGTTGCCGATGCTATGATGTCTCAGGGGCTCATCTGATTGAATAAACAACTTAAAACTCTGTTAAGTTTCAGCTTAACAGAGTTTTTTTTATTAAAATCTCTTGTGGTAATCTTGTTTTTTAGTATGAGAATGATATAATCAGTATAAGGAGTTGAGGTTATGCTTAAAGAGATGCTCAAAGAAAGAAATGTTCCCGAACTTTTAACAAGAGAAGAAATGCTCAATGTTATTCAGACCGACCTTTTCGGTTTTATGCCACCGAAACCTGAGATAATATCATTTTCTGTTGAAGAAGAAGTGATACCTAAGTTTTGTGCAGGTAAGGCGGTATGTAACAGAGTAACTGTACACACTATTGTCAACGGTAGGGAATTCTCCTTCCCCTTCCTCGCCTCTTTACCCACCGATAATGAAATACATCCGTTTTTTGTTCACGTAAATTTCAGACCCGATAACCCCGACAGATATATGCCAACGGAGGAGCTTATAGATAACGGTTTCGCCGTGCTTTCAATTTATTATAACGATGTAGCAACGGATGACGGCGACTTCACAAAAGGTCTTGCAGGTGTTCTTTACCCCGACGGAAAAAGAAAAACTGACACAGATTGCGGTAAAATTGCTATGTGGGCGTGGGCGGCTCAAAGAGCCTTGGACTATGCGGAAACCATACCGCAAAAGCTTGATATGAAGCGTTCCATTGTTTGCGGTCACTCAAGGCTCGGTAAAACCGCTCTTTTAGCCGGTGCAACGGATGAAAGATTCGCTTTTTCATATTCAAATGACTCAGGTTGCAGTGGTGCGGCAATTGCCCGTGGAACCGCACCCGGTGGAGAGAGAGTAGCGGATATATGCCGTAACTTCCCCTTCTGGTTTTGTGAAAACTACAAAAAATACTGTAATAACGAAGAAAATATGCCCTTTGACCAACATTACCTTATAGCCTCAATTGCTCCGAGAAATGTTCTTATAGGAAGTGCGTCCGAGGACAAATGGGCAGACCCCGTTTCAGAAATGTTGGGTTGTGTCGGAGCAAGTGATGCCTTTAACAAACCCTTAATTTTCGAGGACAGACCCCCTCAGATTGATGATAAATTCTTTGATGGTGATGTAGGTTATCATATGAGAAAAGGCCTTCACTATTTCAGTCGCGAGGACTGGTTAAGACTTATAGAATTTGTAAATTTACACTCTTAAAAGTTAATCCCTCAACCCGAAAAGGTTGAGGGATTAGTATTTTATTCAGGTTTTTTAATCTGATTAAGTGCTGCGTTAAGTCCGAGGAGCTGTTCCTTTGTGAACTTAAGGTTTGCGGCACCCATAAGGCTTGTAAGACGGATAACGGTGAAGCTACCTAACATCTGCATCATAGGTCCGCTTACCATCTCGGCACCTATATCGCCCATCATACTGTCGTCCTTCTGGGCTTTCATTGCACCTGCCATAAGACTCATAAAGAGTTGCTTACCCTCTTCAGAAAGCATAATGTCGGAAAGCTTATCATTAAGTGAGAAGTAGCCTTCTTTTTCGGTAATATCAAACCAGTTAAGAATAGCACCCTTTTCGCGAAGTCTGTATTCATCATTGAATTTTTCAACTTTGCGAATCTTTGATGTATCCTTATAATCACCTGCAACAGCAACAAGCTCGGTTTCGCCCACATTGGGAACGTCAAAATAGAAGAAATGCTCTGCACTTTCTACCTTGCCGAGGCTCTTGCCGTTTGCGAAAAGTTCTACTTCGGGAAGATTTGAGTAAACAGTAACCTTTGTTACATCCTCTACCCTGTCAACATAACGTTTGCCACAGATGTGAACGAATTTCTCGTCAGAGAGCCATGCTTTATATGCATAGAAGGAGTCCTTCTTGTACTTACGGTCAAATGTTACAAGACCCTTATGATTCTGTCCGTTTTCGCCACCTTCGTTACGGCTATCCGCACCGAAGTCAAACATATTCCATACGTGAGTTGCCCACATATATTTTCTTGAGAAGAACTGTTTAATAAGCTCCTCGTGATAATATGCCTGATACTCTTCGGTATAGTCACCGTGCTGAGGATTGGATGTGTGCCAGTTAAGAGCTTCACAACCGTACTCACTACAACCAATGGGAATATTGGGATATTTAGCATGGAAATTATCAAACCAAGGTCCGTTCATTGTGGTGTCGCCACCGTACCAACCAAAGTAATGGTTATATGATACAGTATCGGGAATCTGGATATAAGGACTATCAATATCACACATTGAAACTGCTGCCATAGTTGTAAGTCTTGTTTTATCCATTTCGTGAGCCATATCGTTAAGAATATTATGGTTCTCAAGAAGGTCGGGGTCACTGTCGCCCTGCATTGTAATTTCGTTTGAAAGTCCCCAAACAACAATTGAAGGATGGTTATAGTTCTGAATTATAAGCTCCTTCATCTGTGAAATAGTGTTTTCGCGACCTGTAGGCATATGCTTTGAAATATAGGGAATTTCAGCCCAGATTACAAGACCGCGTTCGTCACAAAGGTCATAGAAATACTGGTCATGCTGATAGTGAGCAAGACGGATGGTTGTAGCACCAACCTCACAAATTAAATCCATATCTTCTTTATGATGCTCGGGAAGAAGAGCGTTACCGAAGCCCCAACGGTCCTGATGGCGTGATACACCGCGTAAGGGGTATTCCTCACCATTAAGGATAAAACCGTTATCAGGGTCAATTTTAAAGGTACGGCAACCAAAACGTGATGAAATGTTATCGAGAACATTACCGTCACTTACGAGTTCAATCTCTGCAGTATAAAGATAGGGGTCTTTTTTACCGTTCCACAGGTGAACATCTTTAATATCAAGAGTAACTTTTGTATCTGTGGTAACTTCCTCTGCAACAACCTTACCGCAAGCGGATTTGATTGTATATTTAAGCTGCTGACCTTCTTCAAAGTTTTTAACCCATGTTTCAATTTCAACCCTTGCATCCTTGCCATCAATAGCAGGTGTGATTTTAAGACCGGGACCACCGTGGTGCATAAGCTCAAAGTGACTTTCGTTTACACATATAATATTAACATCTCTGTAAAGACCGCCGTAGAAAGTGAAGTCAGCAAACTGAGGATAAACGGTTTCATTAGCAGAGTTATCAACCGCAATTACAATAAGATTATTAACATCAAGAGCATCAGTAATGTCAACACGCCAGGTTGAATAACCACCATCGTGATGAGCAAGATTTTTGCCATTCACGTAAACATCGGCAGATGAATTTGCACCCTTGATTTCAAGGTAATATCTGTCTGTTTCGGGAAGGTCCATTTTATCAAGTTTTTTTACATAGTAACAAGTTCCGCGAAAATAATCGTTATCGCCGTCCTGACCGTCGATAGCATTCCATGAATGTGGTACATTTACCCAATCCCAATTTGCGGGAAGTTCAGTGGGAACTGATGTTGCCTGTTTCGAGAAAGCCCATTTTCTGTTAATGTTAACAATGTTTCTCATAAATTGTTTTCTCCTTTTTTAAATAAGTGTCCGACAAATTGCCGGACACTTAAGCTTTTTTATTCAGCGTTTCTTTTCGCTTCAAGCTCTGCAGTCATTGCATCAACCTTTTTCTTGTTAAGGTTGTAAATTAACGCAATACCGATGAACTGTAATACTGCACTGAAGAGATATAAACCGGCTACTAACCAACACATATTCTTTGATGTCTGGAAGCTCTGACCAATTGTACCGAGTTCCTCCTGATAGCCCAAAGCGCCCATTATAAGCAATACGATTGAAGGACCAATACCCTGTGCAAGTTTACGGAAGAATGAGTGAAGTGAGTAAACTGTACCCTCTTCGCGAGTACCGAATTTCCATTCGTTATATTCGATAGCGTCACTCATCATTGCCCAAGATACACAAGTGTAAACACCCATACCGATACCGAAGAGTACAAGACCAACAAGGTAAACAATTAATGCAATATCGCGATTTTCCACTGTGGGGAATATCATCATAATACCCGCACCAACAAGAGTTACGATTGAACCAACAACGGAAACCTCTTTTTTGCCAAACTTATTAACAAGGGGCTTAATGAAGGGTATGAAAACAACCATAGGAAGGAAACCTATTGCAGTAACAACACCTGACATTGATGCGTTGTTAAAATAAGTAGCGAACATAATTGTATTCGCTGTTGTTGCAGACTGCATACCGAGGAACATACCCATAGCGGCAACAGTAGCACCAACCGCAGGACGGTTCTTCATAAATTTACCGAAGGATGAGATAATATTGAATTTTCCGCCACCCTCGTTGGTTTTAACAGCATTTTCATCAACACGGATAGTTGTTGTCTTTATCATAAATATAAATGCGATAAAGCCAAGTACACCCATTATAAGTGCTGCCCAGAAAACACGTTCACCTAAAAGAGTTTCAAACTGTTTGCCTGTAAGTGGATCAAGAACAGGGTCACCGATTTTATAAGCTTCGTTTGTTAAGGGATTAGTGTGATAATCACCTTTTCCGTCGTAAGTAACTTTCTGCCAGATAATCATAGGAAGGATTACCATGGGAACAATGTTACCGAACATAGAACCGATTGAACGCCATGTTGAAAGCTGAGCACGTTCACCGGTATCTTCTGTAATAAGTGAGAGCATTGAGCCGTAAGGAACGTTTGCAATAGTGTAACAAGCATCCCAAATAATATAACCAAGAACAAATAAAATAGCCTTAACTACTGTATTAGCACCGGGGAAAGGAAGGAAAACCGCTGCACCCGCAACCAATAAGCCAATTGCACCAATTAAGATATAAGTTTTGAATTTACCTCTTTTGTAATTTCTTTTATCGTTGTCAATAATGCTACCGATAAGCGGATCGTTAACCGCGTCCCAAATCTGAACAAGTAACAGAAGACCGGATAACAAACCTGTTTCCATAGCCATATAAACCAACCAGAAGGTCTGAACAGTGCCCTTAAGAGCAAAGCTCATATTACAACCAAAGTCACCGGCGGCGTAGGCTATTTTGTCACGCATACCAAATTTGCGGAAGCCTTTAGAATCCAATTTAGATTTCCTTGCCATAATTTTCTCCTTATTAATATAATTTTGGGATTTGTCAGGCATTTTTTGTCAAAAACGCA
>JAZNVE010000193.1:0-3282 GCA_045592665.1 Acutalibacteraceae bacterium | reverse complement strand
TGCCTCTCTCGAAGAAGCAAAGAAGATCTGCGACGATAAGGGTATTGACGTTTACAACCTTATCAAAGGCATTCAGCCCATCTGCTTTGAAAACGCTTGCTGGGCATATATCACAGGTACAGCTATCGCTATAAAGAAGGGCTGCACAAAGGCCGCTGACGCTGCTGAAGCTATCGGTGAGGGACTTCAGGCTTTCTGTATCCCCGGCTCAGTTGCTGATGACAGAAAAGTAGGTCTCGGACACGGTAACCTTGCTGCTATGCTTTTAAGAGAAGAGACAAAGTGCTTTGCTTTCCTTGCAGGTCACGAGTCCTTCGCTGCTGCTGAAGGTGCTATCGGTATCGCAAATTCCGCTAACAAGGTAAGAAAGGAACCCCTCCAGGTTATTCTTAACGGTCTCGGAAAGGATGCTGCTCAGATCATCTCCAGAATCAACGGCTTCACATTCGTTGAAACTAAGTTCGATTATATGACAGGTAAGCTTGAGATCGTAAGCGAAAAGGCTTATTCAAACGGCCCCAGAGCTAAGGTTCGCTGCTTCGGTGCAGACGACGTTCGTGAAGGCGTTGCTATTATGCATCACGAGGGCGTTGACGTTTCCATCACAGGTAACTCAACTAACCCCACCCGTTTCCAGCACCCCGTTGCAGGCACATATAAGAAGGAATGTAATGAGATCGGCAAGAAGTATTTCTCCGTTGCATCCGGCGGCGGCACAGGCCGTACTCTTCATCCCGACAATATGGCAGCAGGCCCCGCTTCCTACGGTATGACAGACACAATGGGTCGTATGCACTCCGACGCTCAGTTCGCAGGCTCCTCCTCAGTTCCCGCTCACGTAGAAATGATGGGACTTATAGGTGCCGGTAACAACCCCATGGTTGGTATGACAGTTGCATGTGCTGTTGCTATTGAAGAAGCAAGCAAGTAATTAAAACGTATTTTGTACGGATAATAATTGAAAATTTCCTCTGTTCGTTTATTCGGACAGGGGATTTTTTGTTGTCAGTAGTAATTAAATTTTATATAATTTAATTGAAATTACCCGATTATCGTGTTATAGTAGAGTTACCACACAAAAACTAAATATTGTACCATCATAGGAGTAGGTGTTTTTTATTTTTCGGTAAAAACGCATACTTCCCTTTTCGCATCTCTATTTCTATGGTGGTTTGTGATTAGTTTTTGTGTGGTAGCAAAACGAAGTTTGCGTTTTTCGGTGTGTGCATTCTTCGGTTTGCACACACTTTTTATTTTAAGGAGGGTAGCTTTTTCCGGTAAATATACCTTAAAAAATTAACAAAAGGTGATAATATGAAAAATAAACTTACATTAAGAAAAACATTTAATCTGATTCAGATAATTTTACTCGTTGCAACGTTAATCATAATAATTGTTGCTCCTTACGGAGAATATACACAGTACAATTGGCTGACAAAATTCGATCCCAATATTGGTTATTATAAAAGTGAGATTGTTTCAGATTATGCAAATGAAACAGTTATAAATCAGGGTGTATATCATTTTTCTGACTTTATGAGCGACACAATATCTGCTGTATTTTTGTTAATACCAACTGTGCTTGTTGCGATATGTCTTTGCCTGTCAGTTTTTTCTGTTCTCCGAAAATCATTACACAGAGACAGTATGTTACATATTGCATTGCCGTTTCTTGCTCTGATTTTTTATACATTCTTTATAACATTTTGCATTGATGTTATCGGCGGACCTGTCTTTACTGTTTATTCGGGAAACACACCAATAGTTCCTGTAGCAGTTGTTATGGGCATTGTAATAATTATATCATTTATCAAGCGTTCAAAATCATTTAATCCCGAAACAAAAGTAACAGTAGAAGTTTCAAATAAAAGTGAAGCAGATGAACTAAAAAAATTCAAAGAGCTTCTTGATTCAGGTGTTATAACTCAGGAAGAATTTGATGCAAAGAAAAAGGAACTTTTGAACTTACAATAATCAGGGAATGAAGACCCCATGGTTGGTATGACTGTTGCATGTGCTGTTGCTATTGAAGAAGCAAGCAAGTAAGTAAGTAATTCTCGTATTCTGTACGGATAATAAAGTAAATTTCTCCTGTTCGTTTATTCGGACAGGAGATTTTTTTGGAAAATTTTTGTATGCAATCGACATGTTTCGTCTTGACAAGATAAGTTAAACTTGATACAATAAAAACGAACAAATGTTCTATAGTTTCTATGGAAGAGGGGGAAGATAACCAAACCGAAGCCACCCATCCACTTTTTTGACCGTTGTCTGATTTTGCCCTTGGAAACAATTACAGCAGGTACTGCAACTGTTGACGGTGTTTCAGGGGCTGATTGGTCAATTCTTTATAATAACCAATTGCCTGTCAATTATATCAGTAAAACAGATGCCGAACAAAAAGGTTGGAAATCAGGTAAATGGCCATCAAACTTTGTTCCGGGGAAAATGATTGGTGGAGAAATATACAAGAATAAAGATAAACATTTACCCGATGCAGTCGGCAGAATTTGGTATGAAGCTGATATTAATTACAAAAAAGGAAAACGGAATAAGCAAAGAATTGTATGGTCTAACGATGGGTTGATTTTTGTTACATATGACCATTATGAAACTTTCTATGAAATAGTTTAAGGAGGTTTTTTATGAAAATCATTGAATTAGATTTAACCGGATGCAAATACTGGGATGATCTTCACAGAAGAATAAGAAATGCCTTTGGTTTTGATGAAGATACCGGAAGGAATTGGAATGCATTTTGGGATATGATGTGGAGTGAATGTGATGCTGATAAGCTTATTATAAAAGGTGAACACACAATGCCCAAAGAATTTACTGAACAGCTTGCCATAATGCATGAGGTTTTGGATGATACTGTAGAATTTCGCAAAGAACATAATTTCAATTCTTTTTCGTATGAGATTATAGATTAATTCTATAGTGTTCCATTCCGGACTTTACAGAATAATCTGCCCGGTGAAACTTTACAAAACTTTACAACACAAAAATACACCAAAACCTATGATCATTATGAAACGTTTTATGAAATAGTATAAGGAGTGAGCAAATGAAAATTGTTGAATTGAACTTAACCGGTTGTAAATACTGGGATGACCTTCATCGAAGAATAAGGGAAGCTTTTGGGTTTGATGAAGATACCGGAAGGAATTGGGATGCATTTTGGGATATGATGCGAAGTGAATGTGATGTTGATAAGGTTATTATCAAAGGTGAGCACACTATGCCCAAGGAGTTTTCAGAAGAGCTTGCTATAATGCACGA
>JAZNVE010000192.1:0-4237 GCA_045592665.1 Acutalibacteraceae bacterium | reverse complement strand
TATATTTTTTCATTACAATTACTATGGCAGTTGTAACTACAATCATTGTTACTGCGTAGCCGATTTTAGCAACTCTGTTGTCTTCGCGGTTTTTCATAAAAATCTTTCCTTTCCACATCGAATAGAAATTTTTAAAATGATACTTAGTATGTTTCAAAAAAACTGAGAGGATGAAATTTTTTGCCTTTTAGCTTAATAAGTGTTTTTTTACTTAAAAATCACTTAAATAATATTAATAATACCGCCGAAATCAGTCAACGGACGGTTTTTATTATAAACTAATGAAATATTGTACTTATCCGTAAAAGCCTTGATTTCACGATAATTCGGGTGTTTACCTATATCACCGCTTATGTATAGCTCCTTGTCCGAAATCAGAGACGAGGCACCGCCGATAAATCCGTAATGCTCGTCAGAAAGAGTGATAAAACCCTTTTCTATCTTTAAAACATCATATTGATATTTTTTTAACAAATAGGCGAGTCCATCATCTTCTGTAATAACTGCATTATCCGAAACAGCACAAATGGAGCATTTTGTGTACCCCTGATTTGTATGAATAATTTCTATGTTATTTTCAGTACAAAAATCTGTTAATTCCCGCTTAATGTATTTTGAATTACCGAAAAGCCTTTTTCCGTCAAAGAATACATTAAGACCTATGTCATTGGGATATGGTGAAGTTATTTCGCCAACGCATATAACATCATAACCTGTAATTTTCCCCTGTAACTCCCCTGCTATTGTCTTTTCAGCAAGGATTTTACAGTTTCCGCAGTTAAAAGCGAGTATATCCGCGTGACAGGATATTTCATTATGCAGTGATTTATTCTCGGGAACTGTAATACAATTTATACCTAAATCCGTTAATTCTTTAATTTCATTATAATAAGGCTCACCGATAATGCAAGATTTTATTCTGTAATTTGGTAAAAGTGGCGTATTCATAATCATTCGGTTGCACATTCAAAGGCTTCGCGGATATTTCGCACACCAATAACCTCGATATCCTTGAAATCATTTTTGTTAAGCTTCTTAATATTCTGTCTTGGAATAATACAACGTTTAAATCCAAGTCTTTCGCACTCTCTTATACGTTGTTCGCAGTTTGTAACAGTGCGTATTTCACCCGCAAGACCGATTTCACCAAAGCAAATGGTACTGCTGTCAATTACCGCATCTTTAAAGCTTGAAAGAATAGAAATTGCTACAGCCAAGTCACAGGCGGGTTCATCAACACGAAGTCCCCCAACAATATTAACGTAACAATCCATATTTCCGAGGAAATAACCCGCACGTTTTTCAAGAATAGCAATGAGCATTGCCATACGGTTATAATCAAATCCCGCCGCCATTCTACGGGGATTACCAAAGCCTGAAGCCGTTGCAAGACCCTGAACTTCAGCAAGAATGGGTCTGGAACCCTCTATAAGGCAAGTTACACAAGTACCTGATACGTTTAAGGGTCTACCCGAAATCATCGCTAACGACGGGCTTTCTATCTCCACAAGACCTTTCTCGGTCATTTCAAAAACGCCGATTTCATTAGTTGAACCGAATCTGTTTTTGGCGGCTCTTAAAATACGGTAAGTGAGGTTTCGTTCGCCCTCAAAATATAAAACAGTATCAACAATATGTTCTAATACCTTTGGCCCTGCAATATTGCCGTCCTTATTAACGTGACCGACTAAAATAATCGAAATGTCGTTATTTTTAGCCGTACGCATAAATAAATTAGTACATTCACGAACCTGAGTAACACTACCCGCGGTGGATGAAACAGACGATATATTCATTGTCTGCACCGAGTCTATCATAACAATATCCGGTTTCTCGGTTCTTATGTATTCACAAATAATTTCCGCGTCCGTTTCGCACATTATTGCAAGTTTTTCGTTAGTAACACCAAGGCGTTTTGCTCTCATTTTAATCTGATACGCGGATTCCTCACCCGATACGTATAACACGGATAAACCGTTTGAAAGCATTTCGCAAATCTGTAAAAGTATTGTTGATTTACCGATACCCGGGTCACCGCACAAAAGCACAAGTGAGCCTTTAACAAGACCACCGCCAAGAACTCGGTTTAATTCCCCTACCCCTGTATCGTACCGGATTTCACCGGATGAATTAATCTTTGATAAAGGCAGGGCTAAACCCGAATAGGACGAGAGCCTGTTTTTAGCGGCTTTTGAAACAGGGGCATCAATTATCTGTTCCTCGTTTAAAGTGTCCCATTCACCGCAAGAGGGGCATTTTCCGTACCATTTGGCGGACTCATACCCACACTCACTACATATATAAACAACTTTACTTTTTGCCATTTATGTCATCCTTTGCAATAAACATAATCCTGTATACCCGAGGCAATGGAAAATGCTAATTTTCTTTGATAAATATCGGTTTTAAGAAGCTCGGTTTCGTTATAATTTGAAAGAAAACCGCATTCCACAAGCACCGCGGGTTTCACCGCATTATAAATAAGATAAACGGATGTACCGCATTTCTTAATTTGACGTTCATTGTGCGGTTGCAGTATTTCTGTTACACTCTCTTGAATATTACGGGCAAGCTCCGAGCTTTCCTCCGAAAATTCGGGTGAATAAAACACCTGTAAACCGCTATATTTTTCAATATGATATTTATTTTGATGAATACTTATAAAAATTGAATTATCCGTTTCGTCCATAAGCTTCAAGCGGTTATGGATATCGGAAGTTTTCTTTTGTCTTATGTAATTAAGACCCTCGTCCTCAAGGGATGTATCTTCACACCTGGTCATTATAGTTTCAAAACCCGAAAACTCAAGATATTCTTGTAAATAAAGACTTATTTTTAAGTTAATATCCTTTTCGATAGTCCCGTCATTTGCTACCGCACCACCGTCAAAGCCACCATGACCCGCATCAATTATAATTACGGGTATTTTTTTTGCAGTTTCACCGCCGACAGAAGCCCTTTCGGACGAGTAAAAATACGTAACAGTATTTAATATCAAAGCAATAATAATTGCTGAAATTAACGGTAAATAGATTTTCTTCATTTAATCACCCGTAAATATATATGCCACGGAGATTAAATAGATTTAAGTTTTAAATAAAGTCTTTGCCGTTTTTCATTAAAAGTTTGTGGCGGGTAATTCGCCAGATTAAATCGTCACGGTTTAACCTTTCGCTTAATGCGTTACAGAAATTTACGGGACTAACCGTGAAATCATTACCTGCAGGTAAATTGAATTTAAGTAAAATATCGCCGTTATTTTCAGTTATTTCAAAACCCTTAAGGTTATCGGTAACGTTAATTGTTTTGAAACCGCCTTTTTTAACCTTTTTTTCGTAGGTTATAGTTTCGTTTTCAACTATTTCTTTAATCTTTTCGGTTATATTTTTAAGATTATCGCCCACAAGTTGAGCAGTATAATCCGCCGAAAAAATCTCAAGAGGTTTATTTACGGGTTCGGTTATTTCAATAAACTTAATACCCGGTACGGTAACTCGGTTAAGCTCGTCAATAACCCTTTGTAGCGGGTAATTTTCGTCATTAAGTCTGATATCAAGGGGTTCATATAAGCTCTCAACACCCAAGGGCAATGAAAGACCGAATACAAGGTGCGGATGAGGGTTGAACCCCTCGGTATACCAAAGGGGAATATCCGTTCTTCTGAAAGCACGAACCATACATCTTGTTAAATCAAGGTGGGAGATATATTTTGCGGTTTCAGTTTTATTAAACCATATTCTTACTGAGCGCATCACATTTACCTCCATTTAACATATTAGAGCCACAAGCGGCACACTGTTGACGGCAATGCTTTGTAGTTTCCGCCTTTTTAGCCTTTTCATTTTCACAAATAAGGAATTGCTTTCTTATACCCGAATTTATATGGTCCCAAGGAAGAACTTCATCATAAGAACGTCTGCGGTTCGCGTAAAAGGCAGTTGAAAGACCGCAGGCTTCAAAAGCATTCATCCACGCATCAAAATTAAATTTATCGTCCCAGCTATCAAAGGTACAACCGTTCTTATAAGCGGTTTCGATAACGTCGGAAAGACGTCTGTCACCCCTTGCAAAAACACCCTCAAGAAAAGTTAAATCCGTATTATGGAAACGGAAAGTAATCTTTTTAGAAGTACAGGTTTCAAGCAGAAGCTTCTGTTTTCTTTTGAGTTCCTCGCGTGTATCCTGAGGCTCCCATTGGAAAGGTGTACAGGGCTTGGGAACAAAGGATGAAACACCC
>JAZNVE010000191.1:0-8355 GCA_045592665.1 Acutalibacteraceae bacterium | reverse complement strand
AGCTTTCGTTGAAATTTGCAAAGTGAATTAACAAGAATACTTAACAAATCATCCTTTGAAGGATAATAATATGTTATATTACCGGGACTCATATTAAGTTCAGCTGCTACCATTTTGGTGGACATATCAGAATATCCTTTTTCCCAAATCAATCGAGTTGTTGTTTGAACAATTTCGAGTTTAGTTCCAATTGATTTATGTCTTGCCAAAACAAAACCTCCAACCACACATTTTTGTTTAAGTACAATTTTTGTACTGATACAATAATAACATACCAATATATACCATTGCAATACGTTTTTTAAAGATTCTGATAATTTTTTAACATTGTTCTTTGACAAACCATTTCTTTCTGCTTTTCTTTGAATTATGCAGAAAAGTATTTTGACCTGTTATGTAAAAAATCCCCCGTTGATTATTCAACGAGAGATTATCTATAAATAAACTGATATTAATTTTTAAATATTATTTAAGTGGTGTTTACAAATCTTAGCCGCTAAAAATAACGAAAAGTCAAAAAGCACTACTTTAGGATGAATGGCATCCGCCAACTTTTAACATTAAAAATAATTTATTATATACATTATTATCGAAAAAACCGCGATTATCACCCCTAAAACCGCGCTTACGATTCCTGCCGCCAAAAGAATGTTTGCTATTTTAGGCGCTTTCTTTGTAACCTCTCCCACGCGACGTTCAATTTCGCTACGCTGTTTTTCCGCTTTTTCTTTCTTTTTCTGTATACCCTTCAAGCAATCCTCGGTTAATTTGTCAGCTTCACGCCAACCCGGAATCTGATTAAGGCAATTCAACGCCATTTCAAAATTGGAACGATTCATATATACCTTAGCTTTGGTAAGGAGTGCGTCTCGTCCGGCATAATCTGCATATTCATAGCATTGCTTTGCAAGCTCCGCAGAATCCCTGTGATTACTTATGGATTCAAAAAGCTTAGCCGCTTCTTTATAAACAGCTTCCGTACCGCCTTTTTTCATTTTTTCCTGTGCTTTTGTATAAACAGCTTCTGCTCTTGCAAGCTCGTTACGGGCTTTAATGCTTTCATTATAGGATGACAACATATTTTTCATATTGTCATCACCAAAACGCATTGCTTTCTGATATGAATTTTTTTCTTCAAAGGGGTTGGCTGCGCTTTGTAAATCTTCGACATTCTTTACGCGAAGCTCAACCATAAGGCTGTATAAATATGCCGTGGCATTTTCAGGGTCATTGTCAAGAACTCTTTCACAATAAGCCTTCGCGTTATTAAAGTCACCATCTTCCAAAAACATTTTGGCGCGTTTTAAAAGAGTTTGCTTGTTAACTGAACCATCTGCAACGGATATCTGCTGTACCACCGGCTCAGATTTACCCACTAATTTATTGATACCGTGAATCAAATCCTGCAAAAAGCCTATTTTCGACATATCCTGTGACTGAAGATACTGAAATTCCTCGGGCATATCGTAAGGTGACATATCCTTATAAACAGGAATTATAGTTTTATTTCCCCCGTTTTTAATAAGAGAAAGGTAGCGGCTCCATTCATTTTTCACCCACACCGCATCTAAATTTTCACGGCTTGTACCTACTACGAGCATTACCTTAGCAGAGTTTAAAGCCGCAAATATGTAAGGTTCATAAGCAGAGCCTAATTTATTTTCTAAGGTTATTCTTGCAAAGAATACCTTGAAGCCCTCTTTTGTAAGAGCGTGGTAAATATCCTGAGCATAAACGCTGTCCTGTGTTCTGTTGCCTAAAGCATCAGTTTCTTTATAACAGATGAAAATATCAAAGGGGTCTTCTTTATTTGAAATTGCAAGGATACCCTTTTGTATTCTGTCTATTTCCTTGGCTTCTTCCTCATAAACTTCACGTTGTAATGCATCTGCATACTGTATTGCTCTTTGGTAGTTTTCATCTTCAAAAACAGATGTATACTGAGCACGGTTAACCGTGGGGATTCTTTTGCCTGTAGCGGGGTCCTCTACGTATTCAATACCATAACGACAAAGAACGATACCCCAATAGCTTTCACAATCATCGTTAGCATCACCAAGTATCATTTCGTAAATGCCCATAGCTTTATCAAATTCATTCATACGACGAAAATAGTTTGCACGGTCATATAACTGAACTCTTTTTTCATCTTCTAATCCGGGTAAAGTCTGCTTAGTTTCGCAATATTCACAAACCGCAACAGTATCACCCACATTAATATTTAATGCACCGCCACACATTTTACATTTTAAAACTGCCATATACAATCCCCCCATTGTATCACTAAAAAAATAATACCATTATTGTATTATACTGTCAACAATTAAAGAACCTCAAGCTCATCATAATTATGAATATAAATATCCACAAGTGCTTCCAATTCATCTTGCCTCGGCTCACTTTTGTCGTAGATACCCACAACGTTGTAACCGTTTGCCTTGGCGGTTTTAGCGGCATAGAGCGCGTCTTCAAATACCCACGTAGTTTCCTTTTCGGTCCCGATGGCATCCAGCACCACGTCATAAACTTTAGGCTCGGTTTTAGAGGCACCCACAGTGTAGGTTGAGTATATTGCAGAGAAATAATGCATCATATTATACTTTTCAAGCACTGCCATCAAAGCACTCTCTCCCGTTGCAGTTGCTATACCCATTTTTACACCTTTAGTTTTTAATTTTTCGAGGAAATCAATAATATCACTTTTAGGTTCAGTTTCCTGAAGATACCTGCCCTTTATATAATCAAAAAGCATACCAAGAAGTTCTTCGTAGCTTTTTTCAAGATTAAATCTCTCAATAGCAAGAGTAAGGGACTCCCGAAGAAAAAGCCCTTTAAACAGCTCCTCATCCTCCGGTGTCATTTGGAGTCCTAAAATTTCAAAAAACTTATATCTTATGCCCTTCCAGACATGCATTGAGTCAAAAAGCGTGCCGTCAAAATCAAAAATTGCGCCTGTTATATTCATTTTTTATCACCTGAATTTTTAATTCTGTTTTATTATGTCCCGTCTTTTTTCTGTTTCGCTTAATATTGCCGCACCCATTATAAGCACAACACCGATGATCTCATAAATTTTCGGAAGCATCATAAAAACAAGCGATGACAATATTATGGCAGATGCGGGATCTATGTAGCTTAAAATTGCCACAGTGCGACTTTTTAATTTCTTGATTGCACCAAAGTAAACAAGGTACGCTATGCCCGTATGCACAACGCCCACAATTACAAGAAGTACAATTGATTTTGGCTTAAAATCAACATCACCCATAGTAAAAATGCCGTATGGTAATACAACAATACCTGCGGTCGCTAACTGAATAAAAGTTCTTTCGTAATCGTCGGTTTCGCCCATAAATTTATTCATTATCATAACCGATGCATAAAGCATCGCCGCACCTAATCCCGACAAAACACCTGTAATTTTAGTTGAATTTGTATCGAAAATGCCCGAAACCGCCACAACACCCAAAAGAGCTACTAAAACACTTATAATCTGCCGGGGCGTTAATTTATCTTTAAAAATAAATGGTGATACCCCAACAACCAACAAGGGTGCCATATAATAGCACACCGTTGCCGTAGGTATCCCTGTATGGCGGTATGCTTCAAAAAGCAAAATCCAGTTGAAGCCTATGGCAACGCCCGAAGCCAACAAAACAGGAAGATTTTTATAGAGTTTTTTGAAATCAATCTTGTGCCCTTTTATGAGCATTACTACGAGGATTACCGCCGCACCTATTATACCACGAACCGCCGCAATAAAACCCGAAGGCATATCAATATATTCAACAAATATTCCTATGGTGCCGAAAACCACCATAGATATTATCATAGACAGTTTTTCTTTCATATTTCCTCGATTAACTTTTCATATATCATCACAGGGTGAATATACTTATTCTACGGGTGATATTATGAAAAAAAGATTATTTATTTGGCAGATTGCCGGATTTATTTTTACTTGTACTATTGGCTCATTGCTTCATTTTTTATATGATTGGACCGGCGACAATGTGGTTATCGCCCTTATATCGGCTGTAAATGAATCGACCTGGGAGCATATGAAGCTTATGTTTTATTCCACGGCTGTTTTTTCAATTATCGAATATAAATTCATCGGCTCTGATTTACCACATTATTGGTCAACAAAATTAACGGGTATACTTTTAAGTCTTATACTGATACCCGTATTTTACTACACATATACAGGTATATTCGGTGTGAATGCAGATTGGTTTAATATAGCAATATTTTTCATAAGTGCTGCGCTGGCATATTTTGCGGAATATAAACTTTTCAAAAGCGGAAAGGGGTTTGACATCAACACTAAAACCGCAATAATCTTTCTTGCGGCAATATCCCTTTTATTTACCGCAAACACCTTTTCTCCGCCGGAAATACCCTTATTCCAGAACCCTATCACAAAAATGTACGGTATAAATTAAAGTTCTATTTCAATACCTACCGGGCAATGGTCACTACCCATTATTTCATTGAGAATGAAACTATCCTTAACCTTTTCTAAAAGTCTTTGTGATACCACAAAGTAGTCTATACGCCAACCCACGTTTTTCTCGCGGGAGTTGAACATATAGCTCCACCATGAATACTGCACCTTTTCGGGATAAAGGCTTCTGAAGGTATCGGCAAAGCCGGAATCCAGCAGTTCAGTAAATTTACCCCTCTCTTCGTCGGAGAATCCTGCACTAAAATGGTTGGTTTTAGGATTTTTAAGGTCAATTTCCTCGTGGGCAACATTAAGGTCTCCGCAATAAATCACAGGTTTCTTGGCATCAAGATTTTTCATATATTCCCTTAAGGCATCTTCCCATTTCATACGGTAATCGAGTCTTGCCAATTCCCTCTGAGCGTTGGGGGTATAAACGCATAAAAGATAGAAGTCATTATACTCGAGAGTTATTGTCCTACCCTCGTGGTCGTGTTCATCAATACCGAGCCCGTAACTGACACTCAATGGCTCGTGTTTTGTAAAAACAGCGGTGCCCGAATAACCTTTCTTTTCGGCACTGTACCAATACTGAAAATACCCGGGAGTATCAAAATCCGCCTGTCCCGGTTGCATTTTTGTTTCCTGTATGCAGAAAAAATCTGCATCCGCGTTTTTAAAAAAGTCGCCGAAGCCTTTATTAAGACAAGCTCTGAAGCCATTAACATTCCAGGATATAAATTTCATAGCCTTTCCCCCTGAATTTATAATAGTTTTTAATATTATATCACCGACTTTTAAATATGACAACGAAAGATTTGAAAACTGATTAAAGATATGATAAAATGTTCAAAAAAACAGAAGGTTAACCTATGCACCGAGTAAATAATGAACTTAAAACATATATCGATGAACACGTCTTACCCGTATACACTCGTAATGATAAGGGTCACGGGAAAGAACATATAAATTACGTTTTAAAAAGATGTTTTGAATTCGAAAAGCAATTCGAAAATATTGACCCGGATATTTTATACGCTGTCGCCTGTTTTCACGATATCGCCCACCACATAAACAAGACTCAACACGAAGCTTTATCTGCTCAGATATTTTTTGAAGATGAAAATATGAATTGCTTTTTCACCGATGAAGAAAGGCTATTAATCAAAGAAGCCATCGAGGACCACAGGGCATCCGCTAAAAAAACGCCACGAAGTGATTACGGTAAAATTATTTCTTCTGCAGACCGCTCAACGGATGTTGAGGATTTTTTAAGACGCACCCACGCTTATACTCTGAAACATTTTGAAAATATAACTGAAGAAGAAATTATCGAAAGAGCGTATACGCACACAAAAGAGAAATACGGTTCAACGGGCTACGCAAAGCATTATGCGGAAGATGAACAGTATGATAAATTCAGAAAAAGAATAAATGAGCTTTTGAAAGACAAAGAATTGTTTGAGAAAACTTATAAAGAAATAAATGCTATTTAAAAAAATCACCGTATGCACTGAACATACGGTGATTTTTTAATCAACAAATATCATTCCTGCGGTGGGAACTTTAATTTCTTCTAAACAACTGTTTATTACCCCTGTAGAAACTTCTTGTCCCATACAATTTACTACCTTGTAGTTTTTACCAAACGCATTTTTTATTATAAGAGTGTTTTGGGCACTTGCATTTACTGCAACGGTTACCCTTGTGGTTACAGGAATAATTGTATCATTGTAAGCGGTGTAAACCTCTTTATCATCAAGACGCGAGCAAACAAGACTATATTCACTTTCGGGGTTTGTAGCCGTAAGTTTGCCGTCAATAAGAACATTTTTCCACTCATTCCAGAATGAAATATAATATTTGAGCATTTGGTAATGGTCGGCAGGAAGCTTATCAATACGCATAGAAATCTGTGGCACACCGTAAAGAACGCTTGCAAATTGCAAGGCGGCATTTTCAACGCTATCCTCAGTATTCCACATAATCATATCCGAATGCACAGCGGTTTTGCCCGACGTGTATCTTAAATTCACAATATTAAATCTGTTTTTCAATATGTCGCACGGACAATCACCCACGCGTAGCATATTGCCGTATTTTCTTATGGAGGGTCCCACATAGGACTGACGGAATTCAATAAGAAATTCCGGATTAATGGCAGTTAATTTACACTTCACTTCACTCATAAGTGCGTGAATTGCATCCTCAAGGCTTTGATAATCTCTTGCGGAGTCAAACTCAAGGGACTTACCCTTAAGATAAAAAGAGTCAATAAAGTCAAGCTTCATACCGTCAAGCTTCCACTCTTTTACGGCATTTTCATAAATACTCACAAGGTAATCACGGACATTTTTATATCTGGGATCAAGGGCGAAGAATGTTTTTTCATCCCCTGATTTATCCAAAAACATACCTTTAAATTCATCGTATTTTTCAGAGTATATACCCACAAACGGAACCGAATACCAGAGCATTACTTTCATACCGGTCTTATGTATATTTTCAACAAGGGCTTTCATATCACCCATTTTCTTAGGTGATACTTTCCAATCTCCGCAATATGCATAACCGCGTTTATTATCATCCGTCTGCCAACCGTCATCTATAATTACGGTTTTCATACCCAATTCTGCTGAAAGCTTACATTCCTTAATAACTTCGTCCTTATCCAGGTCTTGATGAAAGCTATACCACAAGGAATCTACGGGCTCTTTAGCACTATCAGGAACAAAAGCGGACTCGTAGCCACAGTCCGTTTCCCACCAGTGGATAACATCATAAATACTGTCATAATAAGGAATATCCCTTGTGTCAAGTCGGATTGTTGCTGAATATTCGGTACAGGGGGATGTAGGAACTGTGAAAAAACGGATTTCGCAAGAAAAAGCTGCATCTTCCTCACAAATACCCGTACCGATTTCTATGGGCGTATCAACATCCGAAACGGCAATAGCCAATTTATTCCTACCGTCCCTTGAAATCAACTGTTGTAACGGCATCCAGGAAGCAAGACGGGATTTGATCGTTTTCTTACCCCAATCAAAATAAAGTCCGTGAATATCCATCATACCCGGGTTCCAGGTGAATGCACAATCCTTGCAGTTTAATTTCCACTCAACCGAAAATGGCTCGGGAATTTGTTCTTTATCAAAAGCTACATCAATATTTAAAAAGATTAAACCATCTTTCTGAGTCTTTTTTATTTTAATATCGGCGCCTTTGTTACCGCCTATTACATTAAAATCCATAAACATCATCCTTTTACTTTCAAATTCACATTATCACCATAGCAAGCTGGATGTTATTTTATTATATCACCTATTAAAATTGTTGTCACTATAAAAATGAAAGTAAATATGATGATATATTAAATTGCAAACGGCAAATTCCGGAACCGCATCACAATTATAAATTTACTTCGCAAAGAACAACAAAGCCGTTGTTTGTTCTACCTTCCTGCGTAAGGAGGAAGGGGGACCACCTTGCCTTTAAACTTTTTATATAATTTATTTTTAAGCGAGCAACGAACCATATTCAACTACATAGCTCAGCGGACGGTGGAAAGTCCTCATCAGTTTGGTTTTTCCATCAAGTATTGGGACTCTCCACCGTCCGCTTTGGTTAATGATAACATAAACATATCTACACGCCTATTAATTTATTTTATTAAAAAACTTGACAAAAAGACGGTCCCCCTCTCTCCTTACGCAGAGAGGTTGGGCTATCGCATTTCAACAACATTATCTGTAATCTGCTTTGCCCCTTTTCTCTTATCTTTTCTATATTCTCTCTTATCTAAAAAAGCCTTCCGCCAAAACGGAAGGCTTTTCATCTTAATATTTATCCTTTATCGTAAGACCCTTAGTGTTGTAGTAGCTTGTGGATGAGCCGTAATATGCTCTTAC
>JAZNVE010000190.1:0-5721 GCA_045592665.1 Acutalibacteraceae bacterium | reverse complement strand
TGGTCAACTGCCTCGGAAATGAAGTCTGCAGGGAACTGTGACTCGAAAAGCTCTTTGTTCTCAAAGGGATAATGGTGCTGAGCAAAGGGCATTGCACCTGAGTCAAACCAACAGTCTATAACTTCGGGAACACGGTGCATTTCTTTACCGCATTCGGGACATTTAAGCGTAACTTTATCAATATAGGGACGGTGAAGTTCGATTTCATCGGGGCAATTGTCGCTCATTGATTTAAGCTCTTCAATTGAACCGATTGAGTGACGATGACCACATTCACATTCCCAGATATTAAGGGGCGTACCCCAATAACGGTTACGGGAAATACCCCAGTCCTGAACATTCTGGAGCCAGTCACCGAAACGACCCTTACCGATGCTTTCGGGAATCCAGTTGATTGTATTGTTATTTCTGATAAGGTCATCCCTTACCTCGGTCATCTTAATAAACCAGGATTCTCTTGCGTAGTAAATAAGGGGTGTATTACATCTCCAGCAATGGGGATATTCGTGTTCGAATTTGGGTGCATCAAAGAGAAGACCCGCTTTTTCAAGGTCAATAAGAACGAACTTATCTGCATCCTTAACGAATGTACCTGCGTAAGGAGTGGACTCTGCCATTTCACCTTTACCGTCAACGAGCTGAACAAAGGGAAGATCGTATCTTCTGCCGACTTTTGCGTCATCCTCACCGAATGCGGGAGCAATGTGAACGATACCTGTACCGTCAGTCATTGTAACGTAGTTATCCGCAGTGATGAAGAAACCTTTTTTATTCTGCTTATCGCAGATGGGTTTAACATAATCGAAAAGGGGCTCGTATTCTTTATATTCAAGGTCAATACCCTTGAAGCTTTCAAGAACTTCGTATGCAGGAGCTTCCTCTGTTGCAAGTTTGCCGAGAACCTTATCAAGGAGAGCCTCTGCCATATAGTATGTCATACCGTCAGCAGCTTTAACCTTGCAGTAAACATCGTCGGGGTTTACGCAAAGAGCAACGTTTGAGGGAAGAGTCCAGGGAGTTGTAGTCCAAGCGAGGAAGAATGCATCTTCGCCCGTTACCTTGAAACGTACTACTGCAGAACGTTCTTTTACAAGTTTATAACCCTGAGCAACCTCGTGTGATGAAAGAGGAGTACCGCAACGGGGGCAATAAGGAACAATTTTGAAGCCTTTGTAAAGAAGATTTTTTTCGTAAATCTTCTTTAATGCCCACCACTCGGACTCAATAAAGTCGTTGTGATATGTTACGTAGGGTTTTTCCATATCTGCCCAGAAACCAACGGTAAATGAGAAATCCTCCCACATACCTTTGTACTTCCAGACACTTTCTTTACAATGGTCAATAAAGGGTTCAAGACCGTATTCTTCAATCTGTTCTTTACCGTCAAGGCCAAGGAGTTTTTCAACTTCAAGTTCAACGGGAAGACCGTGAGTATCCCAACCTGCTTTTCTGGGTACCATACAGCCTTTCATAGTACGGTAACGGGGAATCATATCTTTAATAACACGTGTTAAAACGTGACCGATATGGGGTTTACCGTTAGCTGTGGGGGGACCGTCATAGAAAACGTAGGGAGTACCGTCTTTTCTTTCCTCGATACTTTTTTCGAATATTTTTTCGTCACGCCAGAATTTTTCAATTTTCTTTTCCTGCTCGACGAAATTCACGTTGGGGGAAATAGGATCGTACATTTCTTTACCTCCAAATTTCAAATTTATATCATTATGAAAATAAATAACAAAACAATTCGTAATTCATAATGCGTAATTCGTAATTATTGGGGCGCGAAAATGCGCCATAGAAGTAATAGTGGCACAAACAACATATTCTTATTAATGCTGCACGCAGTGCCCGATAATTATGCATTACGAATTAAGCATTACGCATTCAGTAAATTGACTTTATTCTAAAATAAAAAACTTAAGCTTCGCCCTGTATACAGGACAAAGACTCGCTTTGTTAACCACCTATAATACAAGCGTACCGTCATACGCGGACCCGTTAACGGCGGTCAACCGGAGAGGCTTACTGTTAATTCAACCTTCGGCTCGGGAGTGATATTCGATCATCTACGGTTCATATCGGGCTTACACCGTCCCCGACTCGCTTAAAATCCCCAAAGAGCTACTGTCTCCGTCAAAGCTTTTTCATACAGAAACTATAATAACACTAAAAACCAAATATTGCAAGTACTTTATTTACTTATATTTATCATAAAAACTAAAGTTTAATCTTTACATCAAACAAATATTAGGGTATAATGATTATTTGTAAAAATATGTATTAAGGTGTTATTATGTGTTAATAAACTAATTTAAACCAAAACACTCTACATTGAAAGGAAAATATATATGCTTCAATTTGAAGAATTAAGACTCGAACTCGCATCATACGAGGACAAACTTACCGACCTTGCGGAGGCTCTCGGTCTTTCAAAAATGATCGACGAAGTTGCAGAGTTAGAAGCCGAAAGTGCAAAGGACGGGTTCTGGGATGATATCCAACGTTCACAGAAACTTACTCAGCATATGGCATCACTTAAAAATAAAATCAAGGCTTACGAGGATTTAAAGGCATCTTTTGAAGATACCCTCACACTTATTGACCTCGCTAACGAGGAAGAGGACGAAAGTCTTTTTGATGAATGTCGCGGTAGTGTTGACGGTTTCATTACATCCCTTGATGCTATGACACTCTCAACCCTTCTTACAGGCGAATATGATAAAAATAACGCCATCCTTACATTCCACGCAGGTGCAGGCGGAACAGAGGCTCAGGACTGGGCTCAGATGCTTTTCCGTATGTACAACCGTTGGGGTGAACGTCACGGTTTCAAGGTTTCTACTCTCGACTACCTTGACGGTGACGAAGCCGGTCTTAAATCTGCGGTTATTCTTATCGAAGGCGAAAATGCTTACGGTTATATGAAGAGCGAAAGCGGTATTCACAGACTTGTTCGCGTTTCTCCCTTTGACGCGTCAGGAAGAAGACACACTTCATTCGCATCCCTTGAGGTTATGCCCGAAATCGATGACAGTATTGAAGTTGAAATCGCTCCCGAGGATATTAAAATGGACGTTTACCGTTCATCGGGCGCAGGCGGTCAGAAGGTTAATAAAACCTCATCCGCAGTTCGTCTTACCCATATCCCCACAGGTATCGTATGCTCTTGTCAGGTTGAAAGAAGCCAACATCAGAACCGCGAAGTTGCTATGCGTATGCTTAAATCAAAGCTTATTGAAATCAAAGAGCGTGAGCATCTTGACAAAATCAGTGATATTAAGGGCGTTCAGAAGGAAATTGCCTGGGGTAGCCAGATTCGTTCCTACGTATTTATGCCCTACACCCTCGCAAAAGACCACAGAACAAGTTTTGAAAACGGTAACATCAACGCAGTTATGGACGGGGATATTGACGGTTTCATAAACGCATACCTTAAAATGCAGGCAAATCAGGAATAATATGAACATACGAGAAGAATCATTAAAAAAGCATTACGAATGGAACGGCAAAATCGAGGTTATTGCCCGTTGCCCCGTCGACACTCGCGAGGATATGTCCTTAGCTTACACCCCCGGTGTTGCGGAAGCTTGTATGGTTATAAACGAGGATGTTAACAAATCCTTTGAGCTTACGAGAAGAAACAACCTTGTTGCGGTTGTTACTGACGGCACTGCCGTTTTAGGTCTTGGTGATATAGGCCCTGAGGCTGGAATGCCCGTTATGGAGGGCAAATGTGCCTTATTCAAAAAGTTTGCGGACGTTGACGCTTTCCCCCTTTGCTTAAAAACCAAAGATGTTGATGAAATTGTAAGGACAATTTATCTTCTTTCGGGTAGCTTCGGCGGTATAAACCTTGAGGATATTGCCGCTCCCCGTTGCTTTGAAATTGAGAAAAAGCTTAAAGAGTGTTGTAACATCCCCATATTTCACGATGACCAACACGGTACGGCAGTTGTAGTACTTGCAGGTATAATCAACTCTCTTCGTGTTGTGGGTAAAAAAATAGAGGATGTTAAAATAGTTGTTAACGGTCTCGGTGCCGCAGGTACGGCAATTTCAAAAATGCTTATTGCCGCAGGTGCAAAGAATATGGTGCTTGTGGACAAAAGAGGTATAATTGACGAAAACGACACTCTTTTAGGTGAAGAAAGACAGAATCTCGCGAAAATCACCAACCCTCAAAAACTCATGGGTGGTCTTGAGGAAGCTATTAAAAATGCCGATGTTTTCGTTGGTGTTTCCGCACCGGGTATTGTTTCGGAAGAAATGATTAAATCAATGAACACCGATGCAATAGTTTTTGCAATGGCGAACCCCACGCCCGAAATTATGCCCGACCTTGCTAAAAAATCCGGTGCAAAGGTTGTGGGCACGGGTCGCTCGGACTTTCCCAATCAGATTAACAATGTTCTTGTTTTCCCCGGTATTTTCCGCGGTGCACTTGATTGCGGTGCTACGGATATTACGGAAGAAATGAAACTTGCGGCGGCTTACGCTCTCGCAAACCACATTCCCGAAAACGAACTCAATGAAGAAAACATCATCCCCTCCGCCCTTGACAGAAGCGTTGCCTTTGAGGTTGCGGATGCCGTAAAAAAAGCCGCTATTGAAAGCGGAAACATAAGATAAATAACTATAACCCTCTCAACATTTCAGTAAAATGTTGAGAGGGTTACTGTTTATATCTCATTAAAATACTCAACCAAATATTTCACAACTGCACCAAACATGGGGTGGGAGTGTGAATGAGCACCATTCCAATTTTCCCAAAGGGTGGTTGCACCGTGTTTTTTCATATTGTAGAAGGTGTTTTCTTTTTCGGATGTAAGGAGCTTATACGCTAAATCCTTATAACCATTTTCACAAAGGGTGCGTATAAGTATATCCGTACCGAAAATACCGCAATCAAATTCACCCAATGCCTCGTACTTATCCACAATTGCTTTTAAAGTTTTTTCGTTACCTAAGCCAAGGTCGTAGCCGTAAGCATCACTTGCCTCAACCGAATTACAGAAAGTACCGCTTTTCTTATCGTAGTATTTATCAAGGAAAGCTTTTTTTATTCTTTGGTAACGTGCTTTTAATTGTGACGGATTTTCACCGATTATTTCTGCCGTTTCAATAGCCATTGTAAGAGTTTTGAGGTAGAAATAGGTGTTTACAAAGGGTATGGGAATAAGGTTTCTGTCCTCAGGTGAGCACCAGTCACCCAAGCACCAGCCTCCTGCCTCCTCGGTCATTACAAGGGAATTTACACTGTGTGCATCAAGATAATCAAAATACATCAACATATTGGGATAATATTTTTCGAGTATCTCTTTATCACCGTAATGCTTGTAGAAGGTATAGGGTACTATTACCATAGCACCGCCCCAGCCACCGGGACCGCCACCGCCACCGTAAAACGGTGCAGTATGTTGGACGTGACCTGTGTAAATATCCTGACAGTCGGCAATATCATTCATCCATTTACGATACATTTTTTCCGCATCAAATACGGTCATAACTACGTCCGCAGTAAGTTGACCGTCACCCGTGTAACCCAGACGCTCTCTGTGGGGGCAGTCCGAGGGTACGCAACCGTGAACATTGCTATTCTGTGTTCTTACGTATGAATCAAAAATCCACTGAAGAGTTTCGTTTGAGGATTTAAACTTAACTATCGGCTTAATATCCGTATGAACAACTCTGTATTCTTTAACATTGACTCTGCCGAGC
>JAZNVE010000189.1:0-17135 GCA_045592665.1 Acutalibacteraceae bacterium | reverse complement strand
TTATTGAAATTTTAAATAAGTACGCAATAAAGTGTACTTTTAATATTAATTCTTCCCTTTTGGGTACTGACGGATATTTAATGATTGACGGTAAAAAAATTTCGCATAAAAAAATTGCTCCTGAGAGAGTACGCGAGGTTTATAAAGGGCACGAAATAGCCTCCCATACCCTTACACACCCCAATCTTACTACACTTTCTCCTTGTGAAATTGTTGAACAGGTTGAAATGGACAGAATTGCTTTAAGCGAGTTGGCAGGGTATGAGGTTACGGGCTTCGCTTATCCCTGTGGCGGTATAAACAGCAACAGGGTAGTTGCGGATATTATTAAAAATAATACCGGTGTAAAATTTGCCCGTACGATTGTACATTCTTATGATCTTTCTTTGCCGGATAATTTATATTTGTTTAACCCTACCGCAAGTCTTACTAAAGATAAAAATAAATTAATGGAGCTGTGTCGCCGGTTTATTAACAGTAATCCTAAGGAACCTCAACTTTTTTATATTTGGGGTCATAGTTATGAACTTGATATTGATGATAGTTGGGATTATTTTGAGGATGTTTGCAGGCTTCTTGGGGGCAGGGATGATATTTTATATTGTACCAACACCGAAGCCTTCGAGTATTTAGTGAAAATATATTAAAAAATATAAAAATAATTGTTGCATTTTACAAAAGTATGTGTTATTATACTTAAGTCTATGTGTGCGTTGTTACCCCTTTAGGGGTCAACGGCAGTTAATGGCAACATTAAAGCTGGCGGTCCGCTACGAATTATCGGTATGAACGCTTGAAAAAAATCGGAGGTTATTATGGACGCATTAAAACTTATTGCACAGGACAGCCTTAAGGCTGAGAAGCCCGCTTTCGAAGTCGGTGATACCATCAGAATTGATGTTAAAATCCGTGAAGGCGAGAGAGAAAGAATTCAGGCTTTCGAAGGTACAGTTATCGCTAAAAATGGTAGTGGTATCAGCGAAACATTCACAGTTCGCCGTGTAGCTTACGGTGTAGGTGTTGAAAGGGTTTTCCCCATTCACTCGCCCAATGTTGCGGATATTAAAATTGTTCGTCGCGGTAAAGTTCGCAGAGCAAAGCTTTATTATCTTCGTGACAGAGTCGGCAAGGCTTCTAAGGTTAAGGAAAAAATCGGCTGATAGCCGAGAGGTGAGGGGCAGATATATTTATCTGCCCTTAATTCTTATTTGAGGTTGATTATATGAATAAAGACGATTTGTTTATAGATGTTAACAGTGAATCCGAAGCTGTTACAGAAAACAATGAAGAAGAGGTAGTTTATACCGCTCCGGAAAATGTTGAGGAAGCAAGTGTTGTCACAGAGGTTAAAAGCGAAAAAGAAGAGGTTCCTCCTAAAAATAAAGTGCTTTTGTCATTATTCGATTTAGTATCGGTTGTAATGAGCTCTTTTGTTATTATTGCAATCGTATTTGTTTTTGTCTGCCGACTTGTGGGTGTTGACGGTCAGTCTATGACAAACACTCTTCAACACGGCGACTGGCTTCTTACGGTTAATAAAACCGAGTACGTAAAAGGTGATATTGTTGTTATTACTCAGGATACTTGGTTTAATAAACCGCTAATCAAACGTGTTATTGCAACCGGTGGTCAGGTTATAGATATTGATGAAGAAACTGATTCGGTTTATGTTGACGGTGAGCTTTTAGAGGAACCCTATATACGTGAAAAGTTTATAAACGAAGCAGGTATCCACGATTATCCATATACAGTACCGGAAGGTTATCTTTTCTGTATGGGTGACAACCGAAATGGTTCAACAGATAGCCGTTTCGCTGAGGTTGGCGTTATAGACGAAAGGGAAATTCTCGGTAAAGCAGTAGTAAGAATTTTACCCTTCGGAGATTTTGATATTTACGATTATGAATGATTCACAAAAACAAACTGTACAATGGTTTCCCGGCCATATGGCAAAAACCCGCAGACTCATTAAAGAGAGTCTGCCTTTTGTCGATTTGGTTACTGAAATAGTTGATGCCAGAATACCTATGAGCTCGTCAAACCCCGAGCTTGCGGAAATGATAGGTAATAAGCCCCGTATAGTACTTCTCAATAAATGCGACGTTGCAGACGAAAAAACAACGGCAAAATGGGTTGAATATTATAAGAAAAACGGAATGTACGCCTTACCTGTTGATTGTCGCTCGGGTAAGGGGCTTAACGCATATCTTCCCCTTGTAAGAAACGTTCTTAAGGATAAAATCAAACGTAACGAGGAAAAGGGTATGGTTGGTAAGCCTCTGCGTGTTATGGTTGTTGGTATTCCTAATACGGGTAAATCCTCTTTTATTAATAAAATGGCGGGTCGCAATCGTGCCAAGGTGGCGGATAAACCCGGTGTAACACGTTCAAACTCTTGGTTTGCGGTGGGTAGCGGTATAGAGCTTCTTGATACTCCCGGTGTTCTATGGCCTAAATTTGATGATAAATCCGTCGGTGATAAGCTCGCTTTTATAGGCTCTGTTAAGGATGAGGTTATTGATATTGAATCCCTCGCTATGCGCCTTATAAACGTGCTTAAAAACGGATATTCTGAAAGGCTTACGGAGCGTTTTAAAATCACGGGTTTTGAAGATAAAGAAGATTATGAAATCCTTGAAATGATTGGCAGAAAACGCGGTATGCTGATTTCGGGTGGCGAAATAGATTACGAAAGAGCATCTGTAATGCTTCTCGACGAATATCGCGGAGGAAAGCTCGGTCGGATTTCACTTGATTTCCCGGAATAAATATTATAAAATAAAAGTCAAAGCAAGTAAGCTTTGACTTTTATTTACTTTATGAGGTTTTAATTATGCTTGATTTTTCCTATGAAAACGAAGCGCATCAGAATGGCTTTTCTGTTGTGTGCGGTATTGATGAAGCGGGTAGAGGGCCTCTTGCGGGTCCTGTTTTTGCCGCGGCGGTAATACTTCCCGAAAACTATTCTCACGAAATTCTGAATGATTCAAAAAAGCTTTCTGAAAAGAAGCGTGATTTGGTTTATGATGATATTATAAGAGATGCTCTTTCTTGGTCGGTGGGTATTGCCGACGAAAAAGAAATTGACGATATTAATATTTTAAACGCTACTTTTCTTGCTATGAAAAGGGCTGTTGACGGGCTCTCCTTAAAACCCGACCTTGCGTATATCGACGGTAATCAATACCCTAAAACAGGAGTAAAAGAGGTAACTATAATAAAGGGCGACAGCAAATGTATGTCCGTTGCAGCTGCTTCAATTATTGCAAAAGTAAGCCGTGACCGTTTTATGATGGAAATTGCCGAAAAATATCCCCAATATCAATTCGAAAAACACAAGGGTTACGGCACAAAGCTTCATTACGAAATGATTGCAGAATACGGTGTTTCCCCCGTACACAGACGTTCCTTTTTAAAGAAAATTCTTGGTGAGATTAAATGAATAGTAAGCTTATAGGCGCTTATGGTGAACAGGTTGCAGCCCGATATCTTCGTGGGGAAAAGTACAGTATACTTTCCGCCAATTATATAGCAGGTTCAGGTGAAATTGACATAATTGCCCAAAAGGGTAAAATTACATGCTTTATCGAGGTTAAAACACGTAAAGAGGGTGGGCTATTTGCCCCTGCTGAGGCGGTCAATTTCCATAAGCAGAATAACATTAAGAGTGCCGCAAGTGCATATATGAACCGATATAAACTAAAAAACGAAACCCGATTTGATATAATCGAGGTGCTTCTTTCGGAAGAAAATCTATATAATGTTATTGGTATAAATCACATAAAAAACGCTTTTTGAGGTAAGTATGAAGATTTTTGATTTGCATTGTGATACCGCAGGGGAATGTTATAATCAGGGTGTGTCAATGTTTTCTAATAAGCTGCATTTAAGTGTGGAACGGGCTGCACAATATGAGGCGTATTCCCAGCTTTTTGCCGTGTGGATTCCCGATGAATTGCGCGGTAATGATGCAGTAAAGTATTTCAATAGTGTAGCAGATAATTTTTATAAAGAGCTTGAAACTTATAAAGATTATATTTCACCTTACGGCTCCGGTTTTAAAACTCCCGTTAAAGCCATTCTTACCGTTGAGGGTGGTTCGGCTTGTGGCGGTACTATCGAGGGACTAAAAAGCCTTTATGAAAGGGGCGTAAGGGTTATTACATTGACCTGGAATGCTTCGAATGAAATTGCATCCGGTGCTTTCTCGGAAGGTGGTCTTACTGAGTTTGGTAAAGATTTCGTAAGAAACGCGGAGGAATTAGGTATAGTCCTTGACGTTTCGCACCTTAATAAACAAAGCTTCTTTGAGCTTTCTCAAATTGCTACCAAGCCCTTTATTGCAAGTCATTCCAATGCGGATATTGTGAATAATGCTTACGCAAGAAAACGTAATTTGACAAAGGAACAACTTGATATAATAAAATCCGTAAATGGTCTTGTAGGGCTTAATTATTATACTGAATTTATTGAGGATAGTGAGGCTCAGGGTGTTGATGCCCTTTGCCGACAAATAGATTATTTTTGTGAGCAGGGCTATGAGGATATGGTTGCACTCGGAAGTGATTTTGACGGGTGCAGAATAAACGAGGAATTAAGCGGTGTTGAAAAGTTAGGGGAGGTTTATCAAAAACTTCTTGACAGAGGATATACAGAAGAATTGTTACAAAAGCTTTTTTGGGAAAATGCAAGCTCATTTTTTCTGAAAATAATATAAAAATACGGGGTATCGTCCATAAGGGCGATACCCCGTTTATCTTAATAACTGTATGTGCTCTGAGAGATGATATTTTCGATTTTGTCCAAGTTTCTTTCTGAGAAGAAGCCGAGGATTTTTTCGTTTGTGCGCTCAACTTTTGCTTCAATGTCATCGTACAAGCCTTCGAAATAATCGTTATATTTATCGTTTGCGATTGCTGCACGAGTATCACTTTCCCATTTTTCAATACCATCATTTGAAACGTAGTACATAATGTGATAACCGTAAGTTGTTTTAACTAAGCCTGTATCACCGACTTTGTGCTCTGCAAGAGCCCAGTCTGTAAATTCCTGAACATATTTGCCGTCGTTAGCGATGCCTTCGTAGAGACCACCGGTTTCCTTGGAGCCTGCATCGTCTGTGTGTTCTTTAACAAGAGCTGAGAAGGATTCTTCGGTTGCTTCGCCTTCCTTCCACTGCTTGAGGAGAGCTTCTGCCTCCTTCTTGGCTTCGTCAAAGTTTTTGTTTTTCTCGCTTTCGCTAAGCTCTTTACCGTCGGCTGATGTTGTTTCAGCCTGAACGAGCAAGTGGCGAACATCTGCTGATGCAACGGAAGAGTCTTTGTCAGCGGGAGATACCATATATGCAATATAGTATGCAGATTGTGATTTTACGTTGAAAACTTTAACATCGCCGTATTGTCTTGCAGAGTCAAAGGTCCAGTTCGCGAAATCTTCTGAAATCTGGCTTAAGCCGGACTTTGTAAGGTTTTCCCCGAGTGTTGCGTTATCCTGCTTATAGTTGTCTTTGTACTCGTCTTCGGCATATTCAATAGCGAGAGCCTTGAAGGATTCCTCATCTGTGATTTTACCGACGAATTCTTTTGCTCTGGCCTTTGCCTGAGCATCGGTGTATTTTGCGGTTGAATCTTTGTCATCTTCTGCACCGTACATAACTGCGAAGTATCTAATGGAAGCAATGTCAAGGTCAGCCTTGTTTGATTCATAATATGCTTTCACGTCGTCATCGCTGATGTTGTTTGCTGAGTTTTCCTGATACCATTCAATGTAGAACTGAGCAATCTGGTCCTTTTCGGCAAGTTCAAGATACTTCTCAAGATCAAGACCTTCTCCGCAGGTTTTTGCAACATATACGTTAGTGCTTACATCATTCTTTTCGGCATTTTCTTCAAAACTCTTAGTGAGCTCTTTAAGAGCATCGTCAAGTTCAGTCTGTTGCTCTTCGGTAAGCTTAAAGTTTTTGTCATTCATAGCATCGTCGTAGAGGTTTTTCATAAGGAAACCTCTTTCAACGGCCATATGTTCAAAATAGTCTGCCCAGGTTTTAACACCTTCGGGAGCATCCTCACCGGGATAATCCTGTTCAGCAGGGCTCTTGGTAGTGTTGAAATAAGATGCACCGTATCCGCTATACTGAGAGTCATACTGCTGAGAGAGGGAGTAAGCCTGATTGTAGAGCGCCATATAGTAGTAGTTGTACTCCGCAACAGTAAGCTTCTGGTCATCGTATGTAGCAGCGGTAAGCACCTTCTGAGGAACAAAGAACACTTTGGTTAATGCATTTGCCGTGAAGGTGAGTACGAAACCCAAAGCCACTAAAATACAAACTACCTTAACGATAATGCCGATAACCTTGTCGCGTTTACCGTGACTTTTCTTTTTTGCCGCCTTTGCAAGTCGTTCCTTGCGTTGCTCGCGGTAAATTTCGGCATTTGTTTTCATTTCGTTGTTTGCCATAAATTTTCATCCTTTGCTTTCTTTATATGAAGCGTCCGTGCAAATTCACGAACATTACTACTATTCTATAACAAACACAATAATTTTACAAGAGTTTTTTGTATTTTTATTTACTTATATAATGTTTATTAACAGTAATTTCAAAATTTATTAAAAAAATAAGTTTAAAATAACGCTGTGCGGTTTGACATAATGGGTTAAAACGTGATATTATACTTTATATTATTTTTAAAACGGTGCTTAAATTATGAAGAAGGTTTCAAGTAAAATAAAGATTCTGATCAGTCTTTGTTCGGTTGTTCTTGTGGGTGTAATTCTTGCGGTTCTCGTGTTGCCTGCTTTTTCTGACTCTGAAGTGCAGAATTATTCATATGTTGCCGAGAAACAGTCGGGTATGGATGAAACAGATTTTGATGTTATTATCAAAGATGACAATAACGCAAAATTCGGTATCAACAGTAAAACTGCAGGGGTTTATCTGATTTCTCCCGGCGGTAAGGTGGTTTTTAACTCCCGTTCCTCCGAAGCAGCAGAGCATCAGTTGGCATCTGTTCTCAATGTCAGATTGAGGGATAAAAAGGGCAATTCCTATACGATGAATTCCACAGAAAACAGCACTTTTTTCGGTACGTTTACCGTTGAGAGTAAAGATGGCAAGAGCGCCGAGATTGTTTTTGATTTGTTCCGTGATGAAAAACAATCCCTTAAGGGCATAAACGGTGCAGATGTTTTTGCTCATATACCCCTTGAGCTTAAGTGTAAGGATGGGGGACTGCGTTGGAGCGTAAATATGGCGAAAGTCCAAATACCCGAGGATTTTGTTATTGAAAAATTAAGCATATTACCGGGCTTGTTTTCTGTGGGTGAAGGGGTTGAGGATGCCATTTATACAATCCCCGACGGATGCGGTGCAATAATGGATTTATCCGCTGTAACCGAAAAGCCGATAACTCTTAATATGGGAATGTACGGCTCGGATGTTGCTTTTTATGAGTATGACGAGGGTGCGGTTCTTCCCTTCTTTGCTATAAAGAAAAACAATTGCCTTGTTAACGCGATTGTAACGGCAGGCGACGGATTAAGCGAGCTTTACTGCGAAAAGCAATCTGCGGGCGGTGGCTATTTTTATAATGTGTTCAACATTACTTCCTGCGGTATGCTTGACGGCAAGCTTTGTATGGGTGAGCCGTATGAGGGGGAGGTTTCTCAGACCTATTATGTAACGGAGGATGCAAACGCAGATTACAACCTAATAGCTCTGCAGATACGCGAAAACCTTATAAAAAGAGGATATCTTCCTGAAAAAACAAGCAGTAAGTTTATAGATTATCCCTTCTTTGTGAACGTTCTGGGTAGTGAGGATGGTAAGAGTATTGCCACAACATTTGAGGATGCAGCGGAAATAAGCGCTTTGTTGCAGTCCCGTGGTGTGCGTAATGTAGCCTTAAGGTTTTCGGGTAGCGGAAAAAAGGGTCTTGCCTCTGACAGTGACGAAATGCAAAAATTCTCATCGCGCTTGGGCGGTAAAGACGGCTATAACGATATGTCGAAAAAAATCACAGAGTCGGGAAACAGTGCGTGGCTTGATATTAACCTCTATACCGAGCGCTCGGGCAGTAAGGGTATTAAAACCCCTGTTTATGATTTGTCCTCAAAAATTGCAGGCTTTAAAGTTCAGAAGTTTTCGGTTAATTCAACAAAACAGGTTAATGCGGATATTTCCGAAGCATATAAGCTGATTGACGATATCAGTACCACCGATATTTGTCTGAACGATGCTTCATTTTTACTGTACACGGACCTTAAAAACGGCCTTAACAGACAACAGGTTCTCGATAATGTTAAAGAAAAGTCCGGTGCATTAAGTGTGGGCGCAGATTTAATGCTTTCGTATCCGGCGGTTTACCTTATGGGCGAGGCTGATGCGGTATTTAATATTCCGGAAACCGCTGAGAGCGCAGTTAATGAGGGTGTTACTCAGGTGCCGATTTTACAGATGGTGCTTCACGGAAGTGTTATTTATGGCGGAAGCTATATGAATGCCACAAATCTTTCATCCGAGGACGCCTTGTTAAGAGTAATTGAATACGGTAGTGCACCGTCGTTTTTGTTTACTCACGATACTGCAAGCAACCTGAATTACAGTCTTTATGCTGCCGATACTGCAAAGCTTTATTACGAAACCAAGGCACTGTTACCCGTAATGGATATGAAAATGACCTCCCACGAAAAGGTTGTTTCAGGTGTATATAAAATCACCTATGATTACAGCAAGGTTATTTATGTTAACTATAACCCCTCTGTGGTTGAGGTTAACGGAATAATGATTTCCGCTAAAGATTATGTTGTGATTTAAGTTTTTTAATTAAAAGCAGATGACTACTTGATTGAAGTCATCTGCTTTTCTTTACCATTTGTGGTTGTGTAATTGTCCTTTGTTCTGAAGTTCGGGGTAATTAAGTTGCCTTAGCGCTTCGTAAACGCCTATTGCTACTGAGTTTGAAAGATTAAGGCTTCTTGCATCATCAATCATGGGAATTCTTACACATTCGTCGGGATGTTCTAAAAGCAATTCCTCGGGAAGTCCTTTGGTTTCCTTGCCGAATATTAAATATGATTTGTTTGAATAGGTTACATCCGAATGAGCCTTTCGGGCTTTGGTTGTGAAGAAGAAATAATTTCCGTCGGGGTTTTTGTTGAAGAAATCTTCAATGTTTTCGTAGTATGTAAGGTCTAAAAGATACCAATAGTCAAGCCCGGCACGTTTGAGTTTTTTATCATCTATTGCGAAACCCATGGGCTTTACAATATGAAGCCTTGCACCCGTTGCAGCACAAGTACGGGCAATGTTACCCGTATTTTGTGGTATTTCGGGTTCGACCAGAACAATATTTAATTCGCTCATACTTTACCTAATTCCTTTATATAGTAGGGGATACCACGTTCAAAATCCACACCGTAGGTAATGGGGTTATCCATTGACTGAGTGCGTTTAATACAGTCGCAGACATATCTTGCGGCAATACCCATTGCTTTTTCCATACTGAAATTATTAAGTAACGCACCGCAGAAAGCACTTGCGAAGACATCACCCGTACCGTGGTATGCACCGGGAAGTCTGTTTTCGAAATAATAATGTGCGATTCTGTCCTGACCCATACAGGCAGAGCCGACTTTGGCTTCGTCAAAGCTTACACCCGTAAGTACTACATTTTTAGCGCCCATATCAAGAAGCTTGTTCAAGAGATTTTCAATATACTCTTGAGTTTGAACACCCTCAATGAATTTTACGTCGGTCATAAAACAAGCCTCTGTAATATTGGGTAAAATAATATCAGCCTTTGAGCAAAGCTCAGCCATAGCCTTGGCGAATTTTTCATCAAAAATTTTATACATTACCCCGTGGTCCGCCATACAGGGGTCTGCAATAAATAAATTATCGTCAGTTTTAAAATCATCTGCAAATTTCTTTACAATATCTATCTGGTCAAATGAACCTAAAAAGCCTGAGTAAATAGCATCGGGTTTAAGTTCTATCGATTTCCAATGCTCGCCTATAGCGGGCATATCACAAGTAAGGTCGCGGTAGGTAAAACCCGTGAAACCGCCTGTGTGGGTGGAGAGTACAGCCGTGGGCATACAGATAGTTTCGATACCTGCAGCAGATATTATAGGTAACGCAACAGTAAGTGAGCATTTACCAAAACCGGAAATATCGTTTATAGCAACAAGTCTTTTTTGATTTTCCATAATATAATTCCTTTCTGGTTATGGATTATTACATTGACCATTATATAACAATTTTGGTGTTGTGAAAAGTATCAAAATAAACAAATTTAATATAACCAGTTTGTTTCCAATATGTTTTAACTTACCCTGTGATATTTATTTTCGTTTTTCGGGCAAACTTTTTTCAGGACGAATTTTGTCCGTGAATTGGAGGTGTGAAAAATGAAAATACAAATGAAAAATATGAAACCCGAAGATATGGCAAAAGTTGGTGCGGCAACAATGGCAGTAGTTGGTGCGGCGGCAGTAACCGCAGGTGTAATTGCCTCTCGTAAAAGCACAAAGAATAAGGTTAAAAAATTTGCTAAAAAGACAGTTAAGAGTATGGACGGTATCTTAAATACAGTGCAGGGTATGATGAAATAATTAAGAGGGGGCGGAAAAACCGCCCCTTTTCGGAGGAAGTAAAATGAAAAAAGTGCTATGTGTAATAATGGGTATATTACTCACTGTTTGTTGTAGTGGTTGCGGTAAAAAAACTGAGGATGAAACCAAAATGTTTTCAACCAATGCCCAGAGTTCTACCCATACGGAATCTTCATCAACTACCGAGAATACCCCAAGTACAAGTGACGAAAGTTCACCGTCTCCTGCACCTATGGATATTTCTTCCAAGGAACTAAGAGCAATTTACGGTAAAAAAACGGGAACGAGTAAAACTTATACGGGTCTTGAACCCTTAGAGGAAAGAACTCTGCCCGTAATCGACCCCGAAAATGTACGAGGGCTCAGTGAAAGCGAAATACAACATAGTTTCGGTGTTTCTAAAGGTGGGAAGCCACACGAAATATCAGTAAATAATCAAAAGTTCTATGATGATTTCGGTGCGTTGAGCCTTGATACAAGCGGGGAAAAGGTAATTTATCTTACTTTCGATTGCGGTTACGAAAACGGTTGTACCGAAAAGATACTTGATGTGTTAAAAGATAAAAAAGTTCCTGCGGCATTTTTCGTAACTTTGCCCCATGTTAAATCCTGCCCCGACCTTATTGCAAGAATGATTAATGAGGGTCATACCGTAGGTAATCACTCGGTAAATCATCCGAATTTTTCAAAACTTTCAAGAACAGAGATGGCTCAGGAGATACAGGGTCTTGATAATTATTTGAGGGTTAATTTCGGCTATTCGTCGCCGTTTTTCCGTTTTCCCGAGGGTGCATGTTCGGAGAGTGCTTTGGACTTGGTTCAGAATGCGGGGTATAAAAGTGTTTTCTGGTCCGGTGCATATGCGGATTGGGACGTAGAAAACCCCAAGGGTAAACAGTATGCTTTTGAAACAGTAACCCAAAGACTTCATCCCGGTTGCGTTTTACTTTTACACGCGGTGTCACCGGATAATGCGGATGCTTTGGGGGATATTATAGATTTCGCAATCAAAGAGGGATACACATTTAAATCTTTATAATATTTGTTGTATTTTTGTGGACGTGTTGATATAATAACCGTATATTCTTCGTTGCGAGGTTGTTTTATGATTTATTCAAAGTGTTTTCCTGCCTGGGGTCCCTACGGTAAGAAATATATGGGTCTTTCCCGTATTGCGGAGCATAAGTACAAAAGCGGTATAAGATTTGACCTGACGGTTGCACCGTCTGTTTTTGGTATGAATATTAAAGTACCCAATGTTACGGTGCCCTCAGGTTGCCATCCCTGGCTTTCAAGTGGAGATTATTCATTCTATTCTTACAGATATGATTTGGAATGGAAGGATAAAGTTTATGCGGATGTTTCCTTTTCTAAAATAAATGACGAAGCAACACTTGTAAGAACTGAGATTGTAAATAATTCCGAGATTATACAGAATTGCCTTATTAATTATTTCAGTTCCATTGAGTATCCTTACGAGTACTATACCCGTGTTGTTACACCCTCAAAATGTGTTTACATTGATGCTTTGAATTACAGGGAATACACTTATAATACACCTCGCCCTTGGGATGAGGAGAATCCCGACGGTCTTAAAAAAGGTGAGTTCAGGAGTCCCGATTTCACTAATGAATGCGGTCTTGGTGACAGGGTGGGTAAATGGCATATGCCCCACAGACCCATCCCCGTTTTTGGTGCTGAAAAGGGCGATAAGGTTACATATACCGCTGAGGTGAATGAGGATTACGAAAACGCAGTTCTTATGGTAAGATACAGAACAAGCGATATTCATTATGAACAGGGTAAAATGGTTGGCGTTAACCTGATACCCGGTGAAAAGGACAGCGTTTTTACTCTCAATGGAGATACAACAATCACCTTTAAGGCAACGGACGAATTGAACATTGCCGTGGTCGAATTAGGTGAACTTAAAAAGGGCGAAATAAATCTTGATTTGGTATCCGAGGGCTTCGGTGGAGTTGAATTTGATTTCTTGTGCATTACGGAATTTTGCGATATGAGAAACCTGAGGGTTTACAAAGAAATTAACAAATTCATTCCCGAAATTAATGAAGAAAAATGTGCCGACGGTGGATATAAAGCCAAACTTACTTATTACAATATTGACGGTGAGTATATCTTAAAGACGTTTAATGACGATACACGTTTCCGCCATATTGAAACAGGCTCTCTTGAGGACTGTCCTACCGCAAGACTATCAAACTCCGACGTTACTTTTGACGATGTTCTTGAAAGCTTTACGGAAACTTTTAAAAGAAAACACAGCGATAACGGTTTCTTCCATAATACAATTGTGCATACTCTTTTCGTTGAGCCGAACTCAAACCACATTGAGTACGCGGTGATTTCAAAGGGTGAGGTTGAGTATCTTACTCCCGAGGAATATGAGAGTATTTATAACCAACGTAAATCCGAGGCTGTGCAGTTTAATTACAACCAGGCGGGTAAAAAATACGAGTTGAGTAATACAATTCTTGCATCCACATTGCTTACAAACGCGGTTTATCCCATTTATAAACACGGTGAAAATATTATTCATCATACACCCGGTAAGCGTTGGGACTGCCTTTATACTTGGGATTCGGGTTTTATAGGACTTGGAATGACGGGGCTTTCGCCTGAATTTGCATATTATAGCCTTGATACATATTTCAGTGATGAAAGTAACCCTGACTATGCATTTTTACATCACGGCTCACCCGTACCTGTACAGATGTATTTGTACCTTGAACTTTTAAAACTTAATAACGATAAAGAAAAATTACTTGCACTTTACCCGAGAGCAAAACTTTATTATGATTTCCTTGCGGGTAAGGTGAGGGGGTCAACAACTGCAAAATTCAAGAGCGGACTTACCACAACTTACGATTATTTCTATTCTTCAAGCGGTATGGACGATTATCCCGCACAGGTTGCAATGATGGATGAAAATCTCCGTGATAAAGCCGCACCCTGTATCTCATCGGCACAGTTTATAAGATGTGCCAAAATTCTTAAAATGGTTGCCCTGAAAATGGGTAAGACCGAAGAGTCAGTTGAATATGATAAGGATATCAAACGAGTAACCGACGCCCTTAACAAATATTCCTGGGATGAAGAAAGCGGATATTATTCTTATGTTCTTCACGATGAGAATTACGAGCCTACTGAAATTTTCAGAACCAAGGACGGGGAGAATGTAAACAAGGGTCTTGACGGCATTTACCCGATTATTGCGGGTGCTTGTCCCGAGGATAGAAAGCAACGTATTATAAAACACCTTAAAAATCCCAAAGAAATGCTTTCACCCTACGGTATCAGTGCGGTTGATATGACGGCGGGTTACTTTATGGTGAACGGTTATTGGAACGGCAATGTGTGGTTCCCTCACCAGTGGTTTATCTGGAAAACGATGCTCGACTGCGGTGAAACGGATTTCGCTTATACAATAGCAAAGCTCGCCCTCGATATATGGAAACGTGAGGTTGACTATTCGTATTACACATTCGAAATGGTAAATGTAGTCACGGGTCGTGGCGGATGGTTCCACAATTTTGGCGGTCTTTCCGCACCCATTAATCTTTGGACTGCCGCATATTACAAACCGGGTACATTCAACACAGGTTTTGATGTGTGGGTTGATAACTTCAGTTTCAATGATGATAATACATATTTTGAAAGTGAATTTTCATATCACGGCAACAACGAAAAGCACACCGTAATTGTTGCTATGAATGATAGTAAAAAGGATTACAAAGTATTTGTTGACGGCGAAGAAACTGAATATAATCTTCGTGATAACAGTGCTGTTGAAATTGTAATAAAAGGCGATAAAGCCACAAGAAAAATTATAGTAAAATAAAAAAGAATGCTCAAAGGCTACTTAAACCTTTGAGCATTCTTTACTTTATAAGCATAATTATTATTTCTGTTACAAGCACACCCGCACAGGATAAAGCGGCAACCTGTATAAGGCTTCGTTCAAAAAATGCCGCAATTACGGCTATTATGAAACCGACTACCGCGGTTATGGGTGAGTCCGTAGCGTAAAAACAGGCAGGGATAGTCATAACGCTTAAAACCGCGTAGGGTATATAGTGCAAAAACGAAAGAACAAATTTGTTTTTGATTTTCTTTTTTATTAATGCCATTGGTATCATTCTTACGAGGTAAGTAACCCCTGCCATTACAAGAAGATATATAAAGAATTTACTATTGGGCATTTTCGGTTACCTCCTCTTCGGTTTTTATGGGGGCAACCACCGCTAATATTGCCGCGGCAATAACGGAGCATATAATAACCGTAAAGCCCGTGGGTACTTTAGTTAAAAGCGGTATGTATTTAAAAGCACAACTCAAGGCAATGGCTATTGCAACGCAAAGTGCCGTTGCTTTCTCTTTTTTAGCCGCGGGTACAACTATTGCAACAAACATTCCGTAAATAGCGAGACCAAGAGCTGCCGTAACCATAGGGGGTAAGATGTTACCTGCGATAGCACCTATAAGTGTACCGCTTGTCCAACCTAAAATAGGTAAAAGCATAAGTCCGAGCATATACTTTTTGCCGATTTCACCTTTTTGAGAAATTGCCACTGCAAAAATCTCGTCTGTGTTAGCGTAGGAGATTAATAATTTGTCTTTTAATTTTACTTTGTGCGAGAATTTCTGAGAAAGTGAAACGGACATAAGGGAGTATCTAGAGTTTATTATTAATTGTGATAGTGCAAGTTCGGGTAGCGTTCCGCCCATTATAATGGGCACACCTGCCAACTGACCTGCGGATGTAAGGTTTGTTAATGAGATTACGGTTGCCTGAAATACGGTTAAGCCATTTTCAACGGCGAATATACCGAAAGCGAATGCCACCGAGAAATAACCGAGACAAACGGGTATACCGTCTTTCAAGCCTTTTTTAAAGCTGTTTACTTCTGTCATTACTTAATAAGGTTTTCCATTGCGTCAATATAAATATAGTTTCTTGTTGTTGAGATATTTGAAATAAATATAACATCGTCAATTTCTTTATCGCTTGTAAAATCACTTAGTGTGCCGTCGTAGTGACGGGGGTCAATAACGTAAATCGTACTGTAATGGGGGATAAGGAACGGAACGAATGCATTACCGTAACTTTCCTTTATTACGATACAGGTTTCGCCGTCGGGATTATCCTTGTTGGTTATGGTTGTAATCGCATTGTCACCGCCAATAAAGGTAAGGTATTTTGAACCACGGTCGTGGTTTGTAACGTCCGTTACAACATTCCAATAAAATGCATCACCGTCAGCCTCAACTATGTGGCAGCTTACATCATTGTAGGGTAGGTAAGCGGTAACGGAGTCGGGGTTTTTAGCCATTTCGGCGGTCTGATTTGAACCTGAGTAGAATGTACCTAAGAAATCATCATAGGTTTCGGTTTCGTATTTTTCCAAGGGTATGGGGGTTATGCCTTTTTCTATACAAAATTGTTCGTAAGCATAGTAAGCACCCAAAGCGGTCCAGTGGTGGTCCGTGCGGAAATACGTGTATTCTTTACGGTGTAATCTTTCTGCTTTATAAATGCCGTCAACGGTATTGACGTCGCGGAAGGATGAATTGAAATAATTGAGGGCTTTTTGTTGGTCTGCCGAGCCTACCTGCTCACGCAGATTATCGTTAAGAGTTATATCAATACTTGTGGGGACTATCATTGCGTAAACATCCGCATCACCGTTTACCGAGGATTTTATATTACTTACGGAGTTTATGAATCGTGGAGCGAGTTCATTTGAGAATGTATAGTACTCGTAACCCGCATCACCTGCAACAATAATTGCACCTAAGGATTGGGTTTTAAGGTCGGTTTCTTCGTCCTTGGGTTCGGTGGTCTCGGGTGCGGTTGTTTCAACGGGTGCTTCAGTTGACGGTACTTCCAAGGGAGCATCGGGAATATCGTCGCCCGATTCCACATCACCATGAATGTTTATGGAATTTATACCATAAAGATTTTTAATGCTCGTGCCTATTTGAGTAAGATAATCTCTATATGGGAAAGTATCAGAAAACCAAGTGTTTATATCATTGAAGTATTCACCCGAGAATAAAACCTCAGCACTGAATTCAGGGAATTTGGCAAGATTTCGTTTTTCTGAGGGCGAGAATGTTGGTCTTAAAGGAATAATAAACGCAATAGTAGCACCTAAGTAAAGCATAAGGAAGAATGAAGCGGCTTTAATAAGGTGGGTTTTGTAACCTGAGGGTCTGACCTTTTTAACTTTTTCTTTTTTTGCCTTTTTAGTCTTCTCGGCTTTTGTTTTCTCTTGAACAATAGCGGGTGTTTCTTCCGTGGGTTTTATATTTTCTTTTGTAACTTTTTCGGGAGTTTTGGGTAAATTGAGAATGGGCACACCGTCTATATCGGGTAACTGTGAAATGTCGATTATTTCCTTTTCGAATTCGGGTGTGAACTCTCTTTTTTCTGTAATTATAATATTGGGATTCGGGTCATCGGGAAATTTGAGCATAGGTACGCCTTCGATAACCGGCAT
>JAZNVE010000188.1:0-12949 GCA_045592665.1 Acutalibacteraceae bacterium | reverse complement strand
CGTAGAATTTTGTTTTGTCTACGAGTTTTGCACTCTCAACATACTTTTTACCATGTTTCATAATTCTTTTCCTCCCAATAGAGTGGTTAAATCGGATTTACCTCCCACCCGGGAGCATTAATCTACAACAGTAACGCCCATACTACGAGCTGTACCTGCTACCATTGAGATAGCAGCTTCAATTGAAGCAGCGTTAAGATCGGGCATTTTCTGTTCTGCGATTTTTCTTACTTGCTCTCCGGTAATTGTTGCAACCTTTGTTTTATTCGGAACACCCGAACCGCTTTCAATACCGCAAGCCTTCTTGATAAGAACAGCAGCAGGCGGAGTCTTTGTAATAAAAGAGAAAGAACGGTCAGCGTAAACAGTAATAACAACGGGAATAATGAGACCCATATCATTTTTGGTACGTTCATTAAATTCCTTTGTGAATGCCATGATGTTTACACCGTGTTGACCTAAAGCAGGACCAACAGGGAGAGCCGGGGTTGCTTTACCGGCGGGAATTTGCAGTTTAATAAGACCTACAACCTTTTGAGCCATGTTTTGCACCTCCAAAATTCGTGGTATGGCGGAATAAGAAGCTCGTCTTACTCCTCCCACACGCGACGCATTACGTCGCATATAACAGCGCTATATACCGCTGATTACCAAATTTGATTCGCGATTATCAGTCAATCGCCTTTTTTACCTGATTAAGGGGAAGCTCGATGGGAGCTTCTTTACCCATAAATGAAACAATAACTCTAACAACACCGCTATCTGTGTCGATTGTTTCAACAACACCTGAGTTGCCTTCCATAAGGCCCTCGGTAATTGTAACAAAATCGCCCACACTGTATGAAACCTCTGTAACGGTTTTAGCAGAACCTTCACCGTCCGCACCTGTTTCTTCGATACCCAATTTGCGAACCTCGTCAGCAGTAAGCGGAACGGGTTTTCCATCGGGACCTACGAAACCTGTAACACCACGGGTGTAACGGATTGCGTGCCATGTTTCATCGGGCACCTTGAGGACATTTTCTTCGCCCTCTTTGTCGCTGTATTCAACTGCAAGCTTAACAACAACATAACCGGGGAATATTTTTCTCTCTACTTCGACCGTTTTATCCTCACGGACTTCAACAACCTTTTCAACAGGAATACATACTCCGAAGATTTTGTCGTGCATCTTACGGTTTTCAACGATTTTTTCGATGTTCTCCGCAACCTTATTCTCATAACCTGAATAGGTGTGGATAATATACCATCTTGCTTCTACAGCCATTGCGCACCTCCGAAAATACTGATGTCAGGAATCAGTTCAAGCGGTGGTTGTTGACTCTGTTTCGTCAACTGTTGATTCAACAGTTGTTTTCTGATTTGCGGCAGCATCGTTAATAGCTGTAACACCGCTTGACAAAGCAAAGTCAATAATCCAAATGCCTGCACCGATTACGAGGATCGCAGCAAGTACGATACCGGTGCTCTTAAGAACCATCTGGCGTGAAGGCCAAACAATCTTCTTTGTTTCACCGCGAAGATCTTTAAAGAACTTAGCAATATTTTTGAATATTGCTTTAGGTGAGAACTTGGAAGGCTTTTTGTCCTTTTTGTCTTTTTTGTCGGACTTAGCAGTCTCTGAGGTAGCTTTGGCGACTGCTTTCTTTTTTTCGTCAGCCATTTCGTTACCTCCTTACTTTGTTTCTCTGTGGAGAGTGTGTTTCTTGCAGAATCTGCAATACTTCTTCATCTCCAACCTGTCGGGGTTGTTTTTCTTTTCCTTCATAGTGTTGTAATTACGTTGCTTACATTCTGTGCAGGAAAGTGTAATTTTAACTCTCACTAACGGCACCTCCAATTTTTGATTAGCCTCCCTCTCAAACGGTGAACGGAGCCTATCCCCTTTCATCCGAGGAGTTGTACTTTAATTGATTACTGACTGTGAGAAAATCAGGGCACAAAAAAAGAACCCTCTCCGAGAGGTGGCACAATTATAGCACGGGGGTTTATAGTTGTCAATAGCAATTTTCAAAAATTTTAATTTTGCGTTTCTTGTATTGCATTAACAAATATTGGGTGATATAATAATGTATAAATACAATAATATGTAAGGAGGCGTTTTTTTGGCAGGAAAATACTCTGTTGCTTTAAGCAAAGTCATCAAGGCTCACTCCCTTGAAACAATATATATGCCCGACAAGCCCGAAAGCGAGTTGGTTATCCGTTCTCAGGATGTTAACCGTCCCGGTCTTATGTTTGCGGGTTACGAAAAATACTTTGACCCTCTCCGCGTTGAGTTCGTAGGTCTTGCTGAGATGAGTTATCTCAACGAGCTTGACGAAAGCACTCAACGCGAGCGAGTTGAGCTTTTCTTCAGCCTTAAACCACCCGTTGTAATTATTACCCGTAATATTGACATATTACCGGTAATGCTCGAAATGGCTGAAAAATACGAGGTTCCCCTTCTCAGAACTGCCGAGCCCACATCGGAAATTATGGCAACGCTCATATCATATCTTAATACTGAGCTTGCGGAGCGCATTACACGTCACGGTGTTATGGTTGAGGTTTACGGTGAAGGTATACTTATTTTGGGCGATAGCGGTGTCGGCAAAAGCGAAACCGCCGTTGAGCTTATAAAAAGAGGTCATCGTCTTATTGCCGACGATGCAGTCGAAATCCGCAAGGTTTCTTCAAGAACCCTTGTTGGTGCAGCACCGGATAATATCCGTCACTTTATTGAATTACGCGGTATCGGTATTGTCAACGCGCGAAACATTTTCGGTATTGGTTCGGTTAAGCTTACGGAAAAAATAAATATGGTAATTCAGCTTGAGCAATGGGATAGCACCAAGGCATATGACAGGTTAGGTCTTGAGGATGAATATTTCACCATTCTCGGCATCAAGGTTCCTGCTACGGTGGTTCCGGTAAAACCCGGAAGAAACCTTGCCATCATCATTGAAATTGCGGCTATGAACAATCGACAGAAGCGTATGGGATACAATGCAGCTCGTGAGCTTATGCAACAGTTAGGTATGGGCGAAGCGTACCCCGACCCCAAAGAATTGGAAGTATGGCATTAAGCCTTATGTTTAAAACCCAAATACAAGGAGAGTATATTTATGTACAGAATAGGTGTTGACCTTGGCGGAACAAATATCGCTGTAGGTGTTATTGATGAAAATTATAATATTATAGGCAGAGGAAAGGTAAAAACCCGCGCTCCTCGTCCTGCCGAGGCAATTTTTGATTCAATCAAAGAAGCAGTTGATATGGCGGTTGTAAACGCAGGTATAAACTATGATGAAATTGTTTCAGTAGGTATCGGCACACCCGGTTCAGTTAACAAGGACACAGGTGCTATTGAATTTTCAAATAACCTTAAATTCCACAACGTACCCGCAAAGGCTATGCTTGAAGAAAGACTTAAAAAGCCCGTTTATCTTGAAAACGATGCTAATGCGGCTGCATTAGGTGAAGCGGTAGCAGGTTGCGGTAACGGTGTTAAAAACTTTGTAGCCGTAACACTCGGTACAGGTGTAGGTAGCGGTATTATTATTGACGGTAAGATTTATCGCGGTAGTAACTTCTGCGGTGGTGAAATGGGTCATATGGTAATCAATGTTGACGGTATCCCCTGTAACTGTGGCAGAAAGGGATGCTGGGAAAAATACGCATCCGCAACCGCACTTGTTTCTCAGGCAGTTGAAGCAATGCAGGGCAACAAAGCAAGTCTTTTATGGCAGACCTGCGACGACGACCTTAATAAAGTTGAAGGCAAAACAATTTTCGAGGCTCTTGATATGGGTGACGAAACTGCAAAAGCAGTTGTTGACAGATACCTTTATTATGTTGCTGTCGGTCTTGCTAATGTTATTAACGCACTTCAACCCGAAGCAGTTTGTATCGGTGGCGGCATCAGCGGTCAGGGTGAAAAGATACTTAAACCCATTCGTGACATGGTTAAAGCAGAGCGTTACAGTGTTTATGCTGACAAACAAGCTGCTATTATATCGGCAGCACTTGGCAACGATGCAGGCATCATCGGTGCCGCATTACTTGATGAATAATGGTGAATATGAATAATAATTTTCAAGAATTATATAACTATGCCGAAAGTATAAATTGTGACGCAGCTTTGGGCGAACAGATGAGTCTTCACACCTCCTTTAAAACGGGCGGTCCATGTGGTATCAGACTTTCCCCAAAAGATACCGAGCAAATTATCCTTATAATTAACAAGGCGAAGGAACTTAATATCCCCTTTATTATTTTAGGTAACGGTACCAATGTTTTAGTCCCCGACGAGGGAATCGAAAAAGCCGTTATTATAATCGGTGACAAAATGTCTTCAATTGAACTTGAAGATGAAAACACCATCAGTTTTTCTGCGGGTGTAAACCTGGTTTCTCTTTGCCGATTTGCTCTCGAAAATAACCTTAGCGGTCTTGAGTTTGCATTCGGTATTCCCGGTACTTTAGGCGGTGCAGTATATATGAACGCCGGTGCTTACGGCGGTGAGATGAAAGATGTTTTAACCCAGATTACTCACCTTACCCCCGATATGAAAATTGAAACCATCTCAGCAAAGGATGCGGACCTTTCATATCGTCACTCGGTGTATAAAAATAACTCTTGCATTATTTTAGGCGGTAAGGTTAAACTCAACCCCGACACCCGCGAAAATATAAAGGCTCGTATGGATGACTTTCTTGGAAGAAGAAAGGATAAGCAACCCCTTGAATACCCCAGTGCAGGAAGCACATTCAAACGTCCCGAGGGATATTTTGCAGGTGCTCTTATTGAGCAATGTAATCTTAAAGGTAAATCCGTCGGCGGTGCTCAGGTAAGCGAAAAACACGCAGGTTTCGTAATAAATAAAGGCGGTGCTACATCCACCGATATATTAAACCTTATTGATTTTATTGGCGAAACCGTAAAGAATGAAACCGGAGTCACCCTTGAACCCGAAGTTATTGTTTTGAGGTAAAATATGTCTTTTTCGTCAGATGTTAAAAACGAACTAACACAATCAATATCCTCCGCCTGTTGCTACAAGGCGGAGGCTTTCGGTATGCTTATTTTCGGAAGAGCCTTTTCAATTACGGAAATCTCCCTTATGACGGAGTTAAAAGAAATCGCCGAAAGATACTGTGCCTGTATACGTGATTTAACGGAGGTAACCCCTACCCTTACTTGCACAAGTGCAGGTAAATACAAGGTCAGTATCCCCGATAAAAGCGACCGTTTAAAAATTCTTGATTATTTCGGTTATACGGGCAAGGAACTGGCTTTAAGAGTAAACCTTGCAAACCTTGAGCAAACTAATGATGACTGTTGTTCAAGAGCCTTTCTCAGAGGTGCTTTTTTAGTTTGCGGAAGTGTAACCGACCCACAGAAGGATTATCACATTGAATTCAGCGTCACTAAAGCCAAGCTTTGCGATGACCTTATGCAGGTAATTACCGATATAGGGCTTAAAGCTAAAAAAATAATACGCAACAACAGTTATGTTATATACAGTAAGGATGCTGAATCCGTTGAGGATTTCATCGGCACTATGGGCGCTAATAACGCCTTTTTATCCGTAATGCAGACCCGTGCTATAAAGGACTTAAAAAATCAGATTAACCGTCGCTCCAATTTCGAATCCGCCAATATGAGCCGTTCAATTGAAGCGGGACTTAAACAGGTTTCACTTATCGAAGAGGTGCTTGAGAAAATATCTCTCGATGATATGACCGAGGACCTTTCAAAGCTTTGCTCCTTAAGACTTGAAAATCCCGATATTTCTCTGGATGAATTAGGTAAACTTATGACTCCCGAACTTTCACGTTCCGCCGTTAGCAGACGTTTTAAGAAATTAGAAAAGATTGCCGAGGAACTGAAAGCAAAATGAGAGAATTTACAATAAATAAAAATGATTCGGGTCAGAGACTTGATAAGTATCTTACTAAGTCATTTCCCCTACTGCCCCAATCTCTGATGTATAAATACATACGCAGTAAGCGTATCAAAGTTAATTCCAAGCGTTCCGAGATTTCATACAGGTTAAACGAAGGAGACGTTGTAACACTTTATATTAACGACGAATTTTTTGAACCTGTTAAACCCCGCTATGACTTTTTAAATGCGGGTAAGAATTTAAAAATAGTTTACGAGGATGAAAATATCATTCTTATAGACAAGCCTGCGGGGCTTTTGTCCCACCCGGATGAGGGTAATTATACGGACACGGCAATAACCCGCGTAAAACGTTATTTGTATGAAAAGGGTGAATACAACCCCGATAGCGAAACTTCATTTGCACCGGCTCTTGTTAATCGAATTGACAGAAATACCTGCGGTATTATAATCGGTGCTAAAAACTCCGAGGCTTTACGTATTCTTAACGAAAAACTTAAAAACCGTGAATTACACAAATTATATTTATGTGTAGTAATAGGCAAACTAAAAAAAGAAAGCGGTATTATTGAGGGATACCTGCAAAAGAACGAAAAGCAAAACCGAGTTTACGTCAGCGACAAATCAGGTGACAATACCAAGCACATATCCACAAAATATAAAGTTTTAGGGTATAAAGATGGTCTGTCATTAGTTGAAGTTGAACTTCTCACAGGGCGTACTCACCAGATAAGAGCCCATTTTTCACATCTTGGAAATCCCCTTTTAGGTGACGGAAAATACGGCACTAACGCCCAGAATAAAGAGTTCGGCTCTTACAAAAAGCAATTCCTTTACTCATATAAACTTGCTTTCGATTTCAATAGTGATGCTGGTATTTTAGAGTACCTTAATCACAAACAGTTTGAAGTAGAGGATGTATGGTTTAAAAAAGCCTTTTACGAAGGAACAATATAAAATCAGGAGATGAATAAAATGAGTGAATGTACTCACAATTGCAGTACCTGTTCACAGAACTGCTCTTCAAGAAAAGAACCCGAAAGCTTAATCGAAAAACCCCATGAGCTTTCAAATATCAAAAAAGTAATCGGTGTTGTCAGCGGTAAAGGTGGCGTAGGTAAATCCTTAGTTACTACACTTCTCGCCGTTTCAATGCAGAGAAAGGGTTATAAAACCGCTATTCTTGACGCGGATATTACAGGACCCTCTATCCCCAAGGCTTTCGGCATTAAAGAGAAAGCAATGGGAACCGAAACCGGCATTATTCCCTGCAGAACAAAAACCGGCATTGAAATTATGTCCGTAAACCTTCTTCTAGAAAACGACACCGACCCCGTTGTATGGCGTGGTCCCGTTATTGCAGGTGCAGTAAAGCAGTTCTGGACCGACGTTATATGGAATGACGTTGACTTTATGTTTGTTGATATGCCCCCCGGAACAGGTGACGTACCACTTACTGTATTCCAGAGCCTTCCCGTTGACGGAATTGTTATTGTTGCCTCACCCCAGGAGCTTGTTGGTATGATTGTCGAAAAGGCAGTAAAAATGGCGGAGCTTATGAATATCCCCGTTATTGCTCTTGCGGAGAATATGGCGTACTTCCTCTGCCCCGATTGCGGCAAGAAGCATAGCATCTTCGGTGAAAGCCATATTGAAGAAATCGCAAAAGCATATAATGTTGATACCGTGGCTCAGATTCCCATTAACAACAAACTTGCAGCGGCAGTTGATGCAGGTGCAATTGAACTTTTCGAAGGCGACTGGTTGGACTCAGTTTCAGAAAAAATCGAAAAAATTTAATAACTAAAAAGGACTGCCGATTTTCTCGACAGTCTTTTTTGAAAGGTAAATATGAACAAGAAAATTTTACTTATTGACCTTGATAACACTCTCATTGATTTCAACGAATGTGCAAGGCACTCAATTATAAACGCTTTTGGCGAATTAGGTCTTGAATACACACCAAATGTTTTCGAGACATTTATCTGCGAGAACGTAAAAATCTGGAAAAGGCTTGAAAGGGGCGAGATTACAAAATCCCAATTAAGAGCCAACCGTTGGAATATAATTCTCGATAAACTTGGCATTGATTTTGACGGCACCATTTTAGAAGAAATGTTTGAAAACGGTGTTGCAAAGGGTGCTTACGCCGTAGAAGGTGCTTACGATTTATTGGATTATCTTGAAGGTAAATATTCTCTCTACATAGTTTCAAACGGATTCAGATTTGTTCAGGAAAGCAGACTTAAAATCGGTAATTTCGAGAAATACTTTGACGGTGTTTTCGTGTCGGAAGATATAGGTATAGCGAAACCCGCAAAAGAATTTTTCGATTACTGTTTTGAGAATATTAACAATCCCCTTAAAGAGGATGTTATTCTTATCGGTGACAGCATCACAGCCGACATCCTCTGCGGTATAAACTACGGTATGGATACAATCTGGTTTAATAAAAACAACGAGCCTTTGCCCGAAAATATTAACCCCACTTACACCGTAAACACACTAAATGAAATAAAGAAAATATTATAAAAATGTGTGCAAGTTACTTTTGACTTGCACACATCTTTTTATTCCGTAATATCACCGAAATTCACTTTTATAACCTTTTCTATATCACTTACGTTAACCTCAACCTGAAGACCTATTTTACCTGCACTGAAATATATTTTATCAAATTCCTTTGCAGATATATCAATGGTGGTAGGAAACGCCTTTTTCATTCCTATGGGTGAGCATCCACCGTGTATATAACCCGTAAGGGGTAAAAGTTCTTTTGATTTAATCATTTCAATACTTTTTTCACCCACGGACTTCGCCGCTTTTTTTAGATTAAGTTCTTTGCACACGGGCACAAGGAAAACGTAGTATTGTTTTGACTTACCAACGGTTACAAGGGTTTTAAATACTTTTTCGGGGTCTTCACCCAGAGTATTCGCCACGTCTTCCCCTGCTATTACACCACTTTCGGTATAGTCGTGGACTATATATTCAATTTTCTTTTGGTCAAGAATACGCATTGCGTTTGTTTTTTCTTGTTTTGCCATATCAATCACCGTAAATCAGATAATCTGTATTTTCCTCGCTATACTCAATTTGTTTTGACCAGTTTTTAAGATTTTCAATTCGGTCATTCAAGGTCAAATCCCCTTTTTCAAAAAAGGTTTTCATATCACAAAGGTAAATAAATCTTACACTTTCAACTGAAAAACAAACCCGTTCTTTCACCCTTTCATCAAATACCGCCTTGATAAAATGACGGTAAATAATATAGGCAAGAATTTTTGAATAAAGCATATCACTATTAGTGGATTTTTTGAAATCATCTTCAATTTTTAAAATATCCTGAAGATTATCACCAAGTCCGTCTATAAAAACCGTCCATTGTTCATCAATGGGTTCGGTTTCTTTATATGCTTCAACAAGGTTATTAAAATTCCTGATTTTAATTTGTTCATTGCAAAAATTTTCAGTAAGCGAAAGAAGCTTTACAAGTTTTTCCTCAAAATCAGTTTCGGTACTGAATAAAATATCAAAAAGTCTTTCACGGAATGCACTCAGGAAAATATATGTATCCGATTCAATCACATCGTCCTCGCTATCAAGAACAATTTTTTCACCGTCGTTTTCTTCAATCAATGAAAAAGACTTTTCATCCTGAAGTAGAATACGGCACACTTCCTCACAGGAAAGACCTAAACCGCACTCCGTAACACCTGGAAACCACTCGTAAAAACGAGGATGATTTTTACATATATCACAAATTGCATCCTCACCGCAATTAATAATAATTCTACAAAGATTACTGTCATTTAAAAATGGGCAACGGTCATTTTCGGAAAGTTCAAAACACCTGCTACCGTCCTCGGAAACTGTTATTTTACTGCGTATTTCGTCACCCAAAGCACCCTGAAGTTTGTTGTATTTATCAAATGAAACTTCATCAATATCAATTTCCCAACCGATACAACAATTGTCGGTGCATTTTGACGCAATACATTTGAAATCATCATAAAATGAGGGTTTAATATATATCAATTCTTATCACCCGTTATCTCAATAACATAAATCTTTTGATTTTCAACACGGAATTTCACCTGAAACTCATAGAAACTAAGCCCATAAATACGATTTTCGTCATCCTGATATGACGGTCGCGGGTCTAAGGACAAAATCTCGTAAAGATTTTTAATCTGCTCATCCGACAAAATGCCTTTTGCATTTTCGCTGAATTCCACCTGAATAAAATCATCTTTATGCTTGTCGGAAAAGCCCCCAACCGCCTCAGGTATACTATCCACATAAGGAAGATAAGGTTTAATATCGTAAATGGGTGTGTTGTCCGAAAGGTCCGCACCCGTTACTATAAGAGTAATACCATTACCGCTTTTTTTAACACTCTCGAGTTTAACACAGGAAAGCCCCAAACCATTAGGACGAAACGGTGAACGGGTCGCAAAAACCCCCACCCTTTTGTTACCCCCAAGCCTCGGGGGTCTTACGGTAGGTGACCATTGACCGTTATTTTTTGAAAAGCCCCACACAAGCCAAAGGTGTGAGTATTGGTCAATACCACGGATTATATTTTCATCCGTAAACCCATCGCAAAACTCAATCTCGGATTTAACCGATGGTGCAAGTCCGCTTTGACGGGGTACGCCGAATTTTTCTTTATATGCATTTTTGATATATGCCACAGGCTTAATTGTAATTTCGTCCACACTATCACCGCCAATCTAAAGTTTAGCATAAAGAGAAAATATAGTCAAATAAAGTGAGGAGTTAGGAGTGAGGAATGAGGAGTTAAGGGGCACTTCGTGCCGAATTATAAGTTGCAAGTTGAAAGTGACAAGTTGCAAGTTTCGTGGATGAAGCCGAAACAGTGATGATAGGACCTCCCACCATCGCAAGCGATGGTCCCCCCTCCTCCTAAAGCAGGAGGGCGAGGCTTTCGCGTTACAACTACTTAATATATAATTCGGCGTAAGCCCCTTAATTCCTAATTTTAAAAAGCTCCGCATTTCTGCGGAGCTTTTAATCTTAGTATTTTGATCTCTCTGTATAACCTGTGTGAAGGATGTGATGAGCCTTGTGGCTTCCGGGTTCACCGAAGAATTCATCATAAACTGCCTTAACATCGGGGTTCTTATGAGATTTTCTTACTACGAGATTTTCGTCATCTTTGTAAAGACCTTTAGCGCGTTCTGCTCTTACATCAACAAAGTTTGAAACAGATGCGGGAACGATGGGCTGACCGCCGCCGTTTACGCAACCACCGGGACAAGCCATGATTTCGATGAAATCATATTTCTTTTCGCCGGATTTAACCATTTCAAGAACTTTCTTAGCGTTTGCAAGACCTGAAGCAACTGCAACTTTAACTTCTGTACCGTTAAGGTTGTATGTAGCCTCTTTAACGCCTTCAACACCACGAACTGCGTTGAATGTTGCGAAATCTTCAAGTTCGTTACCTGTAACAACTTCGTAAGCGGTACGAAGAGCAGCTTCCATAACACCGCCTGTTGCACCGAAGATAGTACCGGCACCTGAAGCAAGACCGAAGGGAGCGTCAAACTCTGCATCGGGAATCATTCTGAAGTTGATACCTGCTTTTTTAATCATTCTTGCAAGTTCTCTTACTGTGATAGAAGCATCAATATCAGCAAGACCTGCAACTGCAGAATGGTCTGTTCTCTCTGCCTCGAACTTCTTAGCAGTACAGGGCATAACAGATACAACGAAAATATCCTTGGGGTCAAGACCCATTTTCTCAGCATAGTATGTTTTTGCTACTGAGCCGAACATACCCTGAGGAGATTTACAAGATGAAAGATTGGGGATAAATTCGGGATAGTAATGTTCGCAGAATTTAATCCAACCTGGTGAGCAGGAAGTGATAAGGGGAAGATTTTCGCCCTTGTTAAGTCTGCCGAGGAATTCGGTAGCTTCTTCCATAATTGTAAGGTCAGCAGCGAAGTTTGTATCAAACACACCGTCGAAACCGAGCATTTTGAGAGCTGCAACCATTTTGCCTGTAACGATTGTACCCATTTCGTAGCCGAATTCTTCACCTAAACCAACACGTACTGCGGGAGCAGTCTGAACAACAACGTGTTTTGTGGGGTCGTTAAGAGCATCAAATACTTTCTGAGTATCATCTCTTTCGGAAAGAGCACCTGTGGGACAAGCAGTGATACACTGACCACAGCTTACACAAGCAACGTCACCGAGTTTATACTCGAAAGCTGAACCGATATGTGTATCGAAACCACGGTCGTTAGCACCGATAACGGAAACACTCTGAATCTTATCGCAAACCGCTACACAACGACGGCAGAGAATACATTTTTCGTTATCACGGTACATATGAGTAGCGCTTGTATCGATATCGTACTTAACAACATCGCCTGCATAAGCGTTTTCGTCCTCAATACCGTAATCTTTACAGAGTTTCTGTAACTCACAGCTACCGCTTCTTACACAAGAAAGACATTCTTTCTTATGAGTTGAAAGGATAAGCTCGAGAGTTGTTTTTCTTGCCTGGATAACCTTGGGAGTATTTGTGAAGATTTCCATACCCTCGTTAACGGGGAATACACAAGCAGCAACAAGGCTTCTTGCACCTTTAACTTCAACAACACAAATACGGCAGGCACCGATAGCATTGATTTCTTTAAGATAGCAAAGAGTAGGAATTTCAATACCTACCATACGAGCGGCTTCAAGAATTGTGGAACCGGCAGGAACCTGATAATCAAAGCCGTTAATTTTAATATTTACTGCATTTTCCATCGTTAGTTCCTCCTTATTTAATTACCGCTTTAAACTTACAGTTACCAACACAAACGCCACACTTAACGCATTTGTCAGTGTCGATTGAGAAGGATGCAAGTTTATGACCGGGTGCAATATACTCAGTTCTTGTAATAGCATCAACGGGACAGTTCTTAGCACAGATACCGCAACCGATACATTTATCTTTATCGATGGAGTATGTAACAAGGTCTTTACATACACCTGCGGGACATTTTTTGTCAACAACGTGTGCAATATATTCGTC
>JAZNVE010000187.1:0-6051 GCA_045592665.1 Acutalibacteraceae bacterium | reverse complement strand
ATAATTCATTGAAATAAACTTTTTAATCAGTTTATCAAGGTAGTTTTTATCCTTCCTTCTGAAGCGTTGCTCACGCTTGAGGTCACGGTAGCTCACATGGAAATTCTCGATAAAATCAAAGGTTCTTTCGATTCTGTCCATATCATAGGAAAACCTGAAATAACGGGACTGAAAATAGGTTTTGAAATTATCACAATTCAACTCATTTTTCAGCCTTATTATTGACTCTGTGTTGTTATTAAAGGTGTTATCGTGACATTCGGGGCAAACGAGAAGATTGTACTCTTTTGCTTTACAGCAAATAAATTTAAGTTCTTTCACAAGCTCATCATATTCATCCTCTGTGAATTTTTCGCTATCCTTTTTACCAAGCCAGATTCTTATAGAGGAAGCTCCCATTTCGCTTGCAATTATGCAAATCTCTATCCAATCTTCTTTATCAGAACAGCCCGTTCTGTAATAGCTACCGTAGGAGCTTATTTTTATATTATTTTCATCGCAAAGCTTTTTTGCAAGAATTGCATCATCAAGGGTTTTAATGTGAACATCTCCCCCCCATTCGATGAACTCAACGCCTGCGTTTTTTGCAATTTCAACTACCTGACTTATTGTTTTATTTCTGAAGGTGACACTTGCTACACCTATTTTCAAGCTACCCATCAGATTACACTCTCCTGAAGCTCTCTTTCCTGAGATTCTTCCTTCTGCTTTCTGTATGCAGTTAATTTCTCTTCAAACTCATTTTCGTCAAACTTAAAGAACATCATAGGAATAGCCTGTAAAATGAGGCCGATTGCACCAACTGCAGTAAGCATAAAGAAGATACCATTGAGAAGTGCTGTGTAGTTTACACCATCAATAACATTAGCCTGAACTGTTGATGTAATAAGGGGCTTTGTAACGTTTTCTGTGATAATCTCCATTTTTTCTGCATTGTAGCCGAGGAAATCAATAACTTGAAGCACAACAACGTTAAAGAGAGCAACAGAGAATTTATAAAGAAGACCCTTGAAGGAATAAACCGTTGCTTCAAGGCGTTCACCCTTTTCCATTTCAATACTGTCGGTAACGTCGGCAATAATTGAAACAAGAAGAACAAGGCTCATACCAACGGGGAAGTTAGTAAAGAAGCGAAGAACTGCATACAAAATAAAGCCGGGAATTGTGTTATAAGGAACAATATAAACACCGATAATATAAATGATTATATTTGCTGCAGCACCGATAAAGGACATCCATATCCATAAGGTCTTCTTTGACATCCTTTTAAGACATCTGGGAACAATCATCATAGAAAGCATATATGAAATACCGCTCATAACAGAAAGTATTGTTGGCAATATTGCAACTGCATCAATGTTTGGATTTTTGCCTACAAGCTCATAAATGAAATTGTTTATTTCATCCATAGGAAGAATACCGATGCAGTTCCATCTTGCAAAATATGAAAGGAAAATTGCACCGATGTTTATAATGCCATTGAAGAATGCGGCAAGTAAAAGAAGAACAATTCTTTTATCCTTGAGTATGATTTTAATATTCTTTGATGCTTTCTCCTTCTTAGGCTTGATGTAAACCTTTTCCTTCATTCCGAAGAATGAAGCCATAATAAGAGCACCACCGATAATAGCGAATATCAACGCTGAATAGAAATAACCCATATCGGATTTATCCTTCATTCCGTTACCTAAAAGCCCTGCCATTGTCCAGATAAGAACAGAGGGAAGAACTGTACCGAAGGAGCCGATTGTATTTGATATTGAAACTGCTTTAACTCGGCTATCCTTCTGAGGGAAAACAAGAGGATTAAGGCTGTTTCGTGGAATATCAATAGCAGTAAATGCGGTAATATAAACCATATACATAATAAGCATATAAATAAAGTTACCTGCATTACCCAGATTAGTTCCGTCAGATGTGATAATATCCCAGCTTGCAGGGAAATTAACGGGTAAGAACAATAACGCAGTTGTTATTGCAAGAGGAATGGGAACCCATAAGAGATATGGTCTGCATTTACCCCATTTAGTTCTTGTTCTTTCAACAATCTGCCCCATCATAGGGTCATTGATTGCATCCCATGCCTTTGTTCCGAGAAGAACAATAGAAACAAGACCCATACTGAGCTTAAGAACATCAGTCATATAAAAGTTAATTACTGTATAAACTGTGCAATCAATAAAGAAAATTCCCAATGGCAAAATTGAAAAAGCAAGAATTTCTTTAGTTGAAGCATTTTTTAAATCAATTCTTTTTCCCATATCCATTCTCCTATATATTTTTAAGATAGCCTTCAAAGGGTTCGTTTATAATCGGTACGGCTCTGACTTCAAGGAATGAAACCTTACCGCAATCAGTAATTGTAAGAAAATCTCTGTAATAAGCGTTTTCTTTTATTACCTCGTCATTTTCTATATAAACTGCTCCGCCTCTGCTACCTGTCAGGCTCATTTCACCTATTATTGTTTCAAGCAAGGCTTTTGCACTTATAAGCATATCCTTATCATAAAAATAATCGCTTAATGACCTATGCTTAAAGGGTAAAGCAGATAAAATATCGTTTATCTCTGATAGTAATTGTTCACATTCCTCCTTATTACGAAGGAAGGCTGCAGAATTGCTCATTTTTGTTTTTATGAAGGAATAATCAACTTTTTCGTCAATTTCAAAGCCCTTGTACTTTTCAGATGCATCAATCTCAATATCTGAAGCACTTTCAACACCTGATTTGCTCTTTATGTGCTTTGCACACAAAAGACCGCCAACCTGAGTATCGTTAAGAGCAGTGCCACCGGGACGAGCAAGACCGAAGGTTCCTGCCGCCTCACCTATTACATAAAGCCCTTTTACATCGGTTTCGTAATTATTATCGGTAAGAACACCACCATTGTTATGCTGAGCACAAACAGCAATACGCAGCATCTGAGTGTAAAGGTCAATGCTCTGTCTTTTATAAACATCAATAGCCTTTGGATTTAATTTTTCAAGGCGTTCAATTGGAGTTTCGCCAAAGGCGTTGTTTTTGAAAAGATATTCCCTTGCTTCATCACCAAGTAAATCCTTCGAAAAGCCTTCGGGATTTTTGGTGTAATCAAGGTAAACTCTTTTGCCATTTTTAATTTCATTATGTACTGCAATATCAATCCTTGAGGAAAGCTCTGCCCTTTCATAGCTGAATGGCCATTGATAGCCTTTAAGAAAGATATTGTCGAACATTTCCATTTTATCAGAAAAATAAACATTTAAAAACTCGGCTTCGTTGCCGTTTTCATCCACGCTCACAAATCTCGGTACAACCTGCATAAAGCTACCGGAAACATTCCATCTGAAATCAACCGATGCCATTCCGTACTGCCATTGGGAGAAATTGCAGAGCCTTACACCTGCGTCCAGAAGAACACCCGTCATACCATGCTGAGATTCAGGATAAACGGAGTTTTCATAAATGCAGGCAGGTGCGCCTGTAGCACAGATGATATTTCTGCCGTAAAAACCTTCGAAATCATTTGTTTCTGTATTCAGAACAGTAATACCGATAGCCTTATTTCCATCCTTTAATATTTCAATAGCCTGACGGTTATCAAAAAGCGGTGTATGGTTTTTATTTATTACAACATCCTCTAAGCGTTCGGTCATAACCTTTGAGGTTAACGGACCGATTGAGGTTGCCCTTACGGTGTTATCATGGTCGGTTTTATAACCGGGAAAGCCACCGAATTCATCCTGAGGGAAGCCTACCCCGTAATCACACAGTCTTAAAAAGCATCTGCTGCTGTGAAGAGCCTGAAGGTACAGCTTTTCACCGTCGCAGGAGCCACTTTTAAAAATATCACTTGCCATTTTATAGGGGCTATCCTGAGAAAAGCCATCCATAGAAAGCTTGTAATAGGTCTGCTTATCGCTACCTGTGTTTCTTGATGTTCCGCTCAGGCGGTTTTCCGTAACTATCGCAAGGTCAGTTATATTCTCTTTATAAAGCCAGTCAGCAACGCTGAAAGCCGCAGCGCCACTACCGATTATTATTGCATCATAAATTTTTCTCATAAAACTCTCACATTAAAGCCGCCGTCACAGTCAATAACTGTACCCGTGCAGAAATCAAAATTACCCTTTGCAATTGAAAGAACGCATTTAGCAATATCCTCAGGCTGACCCATTCTTTTAATTGGTGTCAGACCATCCGCAATCATAGACTCATATTTTTCTTTAACCTTTGCGGTCATATCCGTTTCAATAATACCGGGCCTTATTTCTATAACGCTGACACCATATTCTGCAAGACGAGCTGCAAAAAGCTTTGTTGTCATTGAAATGCCTGCTTTTGAAATGCAATATTCACCGCGATTAAGCGATGCGGTATAAGAAGACATAGAGGAAATATTTACTATTCTTCCGCCTTTATTTTCAATGAGAAGAGGAGCAAGCCTTTGTGTAACGAAAAACGTGCCCTTTAAGTTAATATCAACAACCTGAGAGAAATCCTCGGGAGTGATTTCAAGAATATCCTTTCTCTCATTTGGTGCAACACCTGCATTGTTTACAAGCAAATCAATTGTTCCGAATTTTTCTTTTACCTCTGAAGCAAGATTTTCAATATCAGCCTCAGATGAAATATCGCAGGAAACAAAATGCACCTTACCGCAATATTCTTCTTTCAAGCTTTCAATTTCTTCACTTATCTTTCTTGCAGAAACAACAACTGAAAAACCATTCTTAAGAAGCGTCTTTGCAATACCAAGACCGATACCTCTTGTTCCGCCTGTTATAACAGCAACCATTTCTCTCACCTCTTACTTACCTAATACGTATTTCTGATAGTAAGGCATATAAACCTCGCTATCTCTTATGGGGCAACCTGCAACAGTTCCTGCCCTCATAAGAAGTGAGCATTTACTACATTTAAGACAAACCTTGTTTTTATCAAGTGTACCCTTTTCAAGGTAGTCTTTATAGAATGACGGATAAGCAAAGGTCAATCTGCCAAAGCCTGCAAAATCCGCAACACCATCATTTATAATTCTCTCTGCATATTCCATAGCAGAATCAGCAGGATATGTAAGCCCCGATGCTATGAAGCTTATTTCAGGGAATGCTTCATTAAGCTCTTTTGTAACATCATAAATTCTTTTAAGACCTGCTTCTCCGTCCTCAGGAGCATTCATACAAGGTCTGTTAATATGAGGAATGAGGTAGGGATTACCCAATGTAAGATTAATAAGCCTTATGCCCTTTTCATAAAGTTCTTTAATAATAAGCTTGGTTTCACTTAAGTCGATATTGTTATTCTCATCAACACCGAAGCCAAAGGGATAAGGGAAGCAATCGCAGGCATTAAGGCGTGTTGTAACAAACACATCCTCACCTACTGCTTTTTTTACTGCATCAATACAATCAAAGTAAAGTCTTGTTCTGTTCCGGAGGCTACCACCGTAAACGCCCTCACGCTCTGTTGCACTCAGAAGCTCATTGAAAAGATAACCATGACAGCATTTAACGTCAATTCCGTCAAAGCCAACCTCTTTTGCAAAAACTGCTGCATTGTAATATTTATCGGGAATTGTACTGAGATAATCATCTGTTGCAACAATATAAGGCTGATTTTCCTTGCCGATTTCCCAGTGAGAATTGCGATATGCAACAATGGGCTCAGGTGTGCCATTGGGCTTGCTGAAGCGTCCGCTATGGGTCAGCTGAACAATAATAACGGGCTCAAAACCATTTTCTGCAAGAGAAACTGCCTTAATCTCTTTAACAAGAGCCCTGAAGGAGTCCTTTGTATTTTCATTCAGAAACAGCTGACGAGGATTTGCTCTGCCCTCATTGGTAACTGCAGTTGCTTCAAACCAGATAATACCGGCTCCACTTTTTGCAAAGCGAAGATATCTTCTGCGAGTGAGCTCATCAATACCACCATCAAAGGTACCGTCGCACCCCTCCATAGGGTGAAAAACCACTCTGTTGCATATTTCTCTGTTATGTATTTTCAATGGCAAAGAAAGAACTGTTTCCATAGTAAACCTCACAAAATCCATAAAAAAAGTTTATATATAA
>JAZNVE010000186.1:0-4750 GCA_045592665.1 Acutalibacteraceae bacterium | reverse complement strand
GGGCAGAGATTCTCTGAATTCGACAATTCTGGGATATTTATAAGGTGCGGTATGCTCCTTGACATAAAGCTGTATTTCCTTTTTAAGCTCCTCACTGGCAACTGTATTCTTGGTAAGAACGATACTTGCCTTAACCACCTGTCCCCTTACTTCATCGGGAGCGGCAGAAACGCCACATTCGAGAACATAGGGAAGCTCCATAATAACATTTTCGATTTCGAATGGTCCGATACGGTAGCCGGATGATTTAATAACATCATCCACACGACCGACGTACCACAAGTAACCGTCTTCGTCACGCCAAGCGGTATCACCCGTATGATAAAGACCGTCATGATATACTTCATTGGTAGCTTCAGCATTATTGTAATACCCAAGGAAAAGACCGCAGGGAACATTATTATCAGTATGAACTACGATTTCACCTGTTTCACCGTCTGCCACAGGATGACCGTCGGGGTCAACAACATCGATATCATAAAGGGGTGTGGGTTTACCCATAGCACCGATTTTGATAGGTGTACCGTTAAGGTTTGCGATGGAAAGTGTTGTTTCAGTCTGACCGAAGCCCTCGTGAACACGAAGTCCCGTTGCTTTTTCAAATTGTTTGAATACCTCGGGGTTAAGCGCCTCACCGGCTGTTGTTGCGTGTTTGATGGATGAAAGGTCGTACTGTGAAATATCCTGTTTAATAAGCATTCTGTACATTGTGGGAGGTGCACAGAAAGTAGTTATATTGTACTTTGCGAACATGGGAAGAATCTTTGAAGCATCAAAACGTTCAAAGTCATATACGAAAACTGCACCCTCGCAAAGCCACTGACCGTAAAGTTTACCCCAGAGTGCTTTTCCCCAACCGGTTTCGGAAATGGTAAAGTGGATACCGTCACGCTCAACACAATGCCAATATTTGGCGGTGATAAAGTGACCCAAGGGATATTTATGAGAGTGAGTAGCGATTTTGGGATACCCTGTTGTGCCGGATGTGAAAAGCATAATCATAGGGTCATCGCCACAAGCGGTATTTTCATCACGGACAAAACGACGACTGAAAAGACCGTATTCATCATCAAAATTATGCCAACCGTCTTTTTCGCCGTTGGCAACGATTTTAATTTTAAGTGTGGGACTGTTCAATTGAGCTTCATCAATGTAATCGGTGGCTTTGCCGTCCGCAGTTGCAACAACCGCTGAAACACCCGCGGAATTAAAACGATACTCGTAATCGTGAACAACAAGCTGATTTGTTGCGGGAATTGCAATAGCACCAAGTTTATGAAGACCTAATATTGCAATCCAGAACTGATAGTTTCTCTTGAGCACAAGAAGAACTCTGTCGCCCTTTTTGATACCAAGAGATTTGAAGTAGTTTGCCGCCTGAGAAGATGCTTCTTTAATATCCTTAAACGAGAATCTTCTTTCGGTCATATCATCGGCAATGTGGAGCATTGCAAGTTTTTCGGGATATTTTCTGCCGATTTCGTCAACCACATCAAATGCGAAATTAAATTTATCTTCATTGTGGAATTCGATACTGTCGCAAACACCGTTTTCGTCAACGGTTGTTGTGATGAATTTATCAACAATAAGTTTTTCTTCAACGGGGGCTTTGCCTACGTTAACGGAACTCATATGCTCGTCGGCTATTTTTTCGTCCTCTGCCATAACCATAGCGAGGAAGGTACAATCCTCACCGTCAACGGCAATCATACCGTGGGGTGTAGAACTCTTATAATAGATACTGTCACCCTCGTGGAGAACCTCGATATTATCACCAATCTGAACTTTAAGTGTGCCCTTTATAACAAGGTCAAATTCCTGACCCGAGTGGGTTGTAACCTCAATGGGTTTGGACTGAAGTTCGCTTGAATATTCGTACTTAACCCAATAGGGGTTAGCAAGTTTCTTTTTAAATTTGGGAGCAATATTCTGAATAAGAATACCCTCCTCGTTAGCGGTAGTTGTACCCTCACCGCAACGGGTTACGTTGTAAGTTGAAAGTTTAGCACTCTGACCTTCAAGCAAATCCGTAATTTCAACATCAAAAGCAAGTGCACATTTGTGAACAAACGCAAAAGGCATATCCTCTCTGCCATCTAAATACGCGTGATATTCCTCAAGGGAAACCTGGGCTTTCTCTGCCATTTGCTCATCTGTAAAGCCGTAGATGTCGCGAAGTTCAACAATACGTTGTGAAACCTCAGCGAGTTTGTTTGTTACTGAATTATCGACCATAACTTTTCATCCTTTCAAAAAAGAAATAATCAAAAAATGCACAAATAAAAAAATCCCAAAGTAAAGATTTAAACTTTACTTTGAGACGAATAAAACTTATCCGCGGTACCACTCAAATTGCAATATAAAATTGCCACCTTAGGAGTCTATCAACCCCGTTGCACTAACGCAGCATTCTCGGGAGGCGCCTACTTGAAAAAATCTTTCGGACCTTCGGCTCGGAAGGGATGGGTCAATGAAAAAAACAAGTTATCGGCTCACAGCAACCGCCGACTCTCTGAAAACTGCTGATTTCGACCGTCTTCGTCACAGCTTTTATTTGTGATATTTTTAATTTGGAATTAGATTATCACACTTCTTTTTTTGTGTCAATAGTTTTTTATTTGTTTTTTCAAAAAAAGTCAAAAACTTTCTAAATAAATGTTGACAAAAAAAGTAATTGGTGATATCATTTCTCCCATATTCATAAATGCGATGAAGGAATTACGTGTTTTTGTCCTGACACTCCAGAGAGTTGGCGGTTGCTGTGAGCCAATGTGTTTCAAAAATTCGGTCTCGTTCCGGAGCAGAGTTTCCCAACCCCTTACGGTGTATAAGAAACTACGGCAGCCCCGTTACCATGGCTACAGGCTTTTTAGAGTCCTAATGAGTGACTGCTTTTGCAGTAACCGGGGTGGTACCGCGGATTTTCAAAAATTCGTCCCTGAGGTCAAAATTATTTTGACCTCAGGTTTTTTTATTGACCAATGATTATACATTATATATTATACGTTCGAAAGGATGAGCAAAATGAAAAAAATTATCATTTCCGACATCACACTTAAAAAGATTTCAGAGGATAGAGCCGTATCCTTGCTATTCAGAGAAAAATCCGCAATTGCAAACTGTGCCGATAAAATCGGTGTGGATGTAATTGAAATTCCCGCAGTAAAATCCCCTGCCGAAGATAAAATCATCTATAAAACAATTGCACAGAACGTACAAGATGCAATTTTTGCAATCCCCGTTGGCTTTAACACGGAAGATATTGCCGTTGCCTGGGAATGTATAAAGGATGCTAAGAAACCCCGTCTTCAGGTTGAACTTCCTGTTTCCACACTTCAAATGGAATACATTTATCACGTAAAACAGGCAAAAATGCTTGAAAAAATCACAACACTTATCAAGGCTGCAAAGGAGTTTTGTGCTGACGTTGAATTTTCTGCACTTGACGCAACAAGAGCGGATGAAGATTTCCTTATTGCTACCATTAAAGAAGCAGAAGCTTCAGGTGCAAATGTTATTACAATCTGTGACGATGCGGGTGCTTTAACTCCCGACAATATCGCAGAGTTGGTTGCAAAGGTAAAATCGGCAGTAAGTATCCCCGTTTACGTTCAGGTATCCGATAGCGTCAGTATGGCAGTTGCCTCCGCATTCTTTGCTATTAAGAGCGGTGCTGACGGTCTCAAATGTGCAATGGCAGGTAAAAACGCGCTTCTCACCGGTGAGATTTCCGACGCAATTAACGCTTGTGGTACACAGATTGATGCCGAAATCAAGCTTAACAACACAAAAATCCATACAAGCATCGAAGATATGTTATCAAGCATCAGCCACGATGCTTACGAAACCAACAAAGCCGTAAGCGACGGTAAAAAGATTCTTCTCGATACTGATTCTACAATTGACCAGGTTGCTAAGGCAGCGGCTGTTTTAGGCTACGAGATTTCCGATTCCGATGTTGGTAACGTACACAAGGTTCTTAAACAGGTATGTGAAAAGAAGGGTGCCGTTGGCTACAAAGAGTTTGAAGCAATTATAGCAAGTTCTGCAATGCAGGCTCCTTCCACCTATCACTTTGAAACATATACAACAACAAGCAGCAATATGTCCACATCTATGTCTCAGGTTACTTTGAAATGTAACGACGAAATCATTTGTGGTGTAAGCAACGGCGACGGTCCTATTGACTCCGTTTTCCGTGCAATTGAACAGTGTATCGGTCACCACTATGAGCTTGACGATTTCCAGGTGCAGTCTGTAACAGAGGGTAAAGAAGCTCTCGGTTCTGCACTGGTAAGACTTCGCAATAACGGAAAACTTTATTCAGGTAACGGTACATCCACTGACATTGTTGCCGCAAGTATCAGAGCATATATCAACGCATTGAACAAAATCGTATTCGAGGAGGCATAATATGAAAATTGTATTTTCGACCAAAAATGTGCGTCGAGCCTCTTTCCTTGATACCTGTCGCTATGCCTTTGATTATGGTTTTGAAGGTTTTGAAATTTACGATGCTATAAAAGAAAGAAGCTCACATCACGACAGTATTTTAAGACGTGAACGTATTGCCGACGCAAAAAGAAAACTCATAAACAGAAACCTTACCGTTTCGGCTCTTCGTATGCCCGACCCCATTGAGAGCGAAAGCACTACTGCAGAACTTGTTGAAAAATACGTAAGTATGGCAGCTGCATCAGGCGTTGAAAACGTTATAGTTCACACACAGAGCGAAGTAGCTTTCGATATT
>JAZNVE010000185.1:0-5691 GCA_045592665.1 Acutalibacteraceae bacterium | reverse complement strand
AAATGGCGGTCCCCCTCCCTATTTCGGCAGAGCCGAAACAGGGATGATAAGCTTCGCGTTACAACAACTTTTTCTATAATTAGGCGTAGCCCCGATAATTTTGCATTCTGCATTCTGCATTTTGCATTTACAATCGGCACGCAGTACCCCTTAACTCCTAACACCTAACTAAAAAACCTCCACCGAAGTGGAGGTTTTTTATATCAGCTTGTTAAAATTTTCATTGAACCGCTTTCGACTGATGTGAACTTACAATATTCAACCATATCGTACTGGTCACCGCAAGCCTCATTTATTGAGAAAGCGTTTTTCATATCGGTAATACCAAGTATTTCCATAATAAGTTCAACGTCCGCACGACTTGTGGAGCAAGAAACTCCCATACCTGCTGTGCCTGAGGCAGTAATGAAGGTAGCGCTGGGCTTAATATACATATTCAATTACAAAACCTCCCCTACAGGTAAAAATGTGAAAAGATTTTTCATTATTTCAATAATCATAGCAATAAGCTGTTCAAGGAACGAACCTGACTCGGTTGTACCGCTGTTGTCATTGCCTGCATCAGGTGTTGTTGTGTCATCGGTTGAGCTGTCATTACCTGCATCAGGTATTGTTGTGTCATCGTCAGTTATGTTGTCACCATCGTTGTCAGTAACCGAATCATCCTCAACGGGTGTGACCACACCGTTAATAACCTCAGCCCTTTCAGCGGGAGCAGACATAGCAAATTCAGCATATTCAAGAGCATCCTCATCAACAAGAGCAACTGCGGTTACATCGCCTGTAAGCTTGATATTGTTAACTGCGAGAACACCGGAGCCGGTATTCTGAATTGTGATTACGCCATTTTCGCCGACACAATCCGTAATATCGTAGTACATTTCAGTTGCGCTGTTGATATTAAACTCTTTCGTACCGATTTTAACCGTTGCGGTACCGCTTACGGCTCTCAGACCGAGCTGAACCCTTGCGTTAGCACTAAGATTACCGAGCGTAAGCATAAGAGCCTCGGTATTCTGTGTCTTATCACCTAAGAGATAAAGCTCATTCTGAGGACCTACATTCTGATAGTTAGAAAATGAAAGCAACGGTGTGTTGCCGTTTTCATCCGGCTTAAACGCACCTGTAATATATGCAATCAAATCGATAACAGTTCCACCGGTGGTAATCTTGTTATTATTTACACTTTCAAGAACGTTGATATACTGAGCTTTCTTTTCGCGTTCAATATAGCTGTCTTCAGCATTTTCCGTGGGATGGTATACACGGAAGCCGTCGAGATAACAGTTAAGTGATTTGGTTGTTTCGCCGGCTCTGTTTCTCGTAACATTACCCGTAGCACCTGTACCGCCGTTAAGGATTGAATTATCGTCGAACCAAACCATCTCAAGGTCTGCATTACCAAGGTCGATACCAAGGTCCTTAATCATATCCTTAGCTGCAGCTTCATCCACAGGAGCTGCTGTTGTAGCGCTGAGCTTACCATTTTCAAGGTTTGATCCTGTAACGCTCTTCTTATTAAGAGCGCCTGAATTTGAAAGGTAAGCAGCTGTTGCTTCAACGGTGTAGGTACCGTATTCTTCAGCCTCAAATCTTAAAATGGGAGTCTGACGAAGAAGATTGTCACTATCTGCGGCAAGAGCGCCCTCATAATATGTATCAATAACATATGCCTTGGGCTTAGTGAGCTTATCGCCTGTGATTTTAACAATCATAATACCGGTATTTTCACCGCAAGCAGATATAAGGTCAAGACCCTTACCCACAAAACTAAATGTCTTGGTAGAGCTACGTTTTGCAGTTGAAGAAACCTCTGTTTTATATGCACTGCCGAAGGAGTGGACATTGGAGCTGTCCTCATAAACCACATCGTGACCGTAAATATCCTCTAAATTATTTGTAAGCTTCTGGTAGGCATCGGTTTTGGTTGTGCCGTCCTTTGACCAAGAAGCTGCACCGGTTGCACCGTCAGTCATATAATCCTCTTCGAAAAGAATGTTTGAAGCGGGAACAACCTTGATTTCGAACCAGTCATAGGTGCCATCCTCACGCTGAATCAAGCAGTAGCCGGAGTCGGAGTTGTTAGTGGGAGTAGATCTGTAAATAAGGTCGAGGGCATTATCTGCGATTTCAACAAGACCGTTTTCAGAAATATCCTTATAGGTTGTTTGCTTAGAAAGGTCCTTACTAACAGACAAAAGCGTACCGTTAACATCCGAGTCATACATAGGAATACCGTAGTCAAGAACGTAGGTATATTCGGGAATGTTGAAGTACTCTGTAGGCAAGTATTTGAAAGCTACGCCCTCGGGATCGTTCATTATATTCTTAGTCTTATAAATACCGGTTGTTGCGATATCGTTAATTGAGGTGTTTTGAATAGTAGCTGCTTCGTTAGCAAGAAGACCGGTTATGGTAACTCTTAACTTATTCCCGGATGTAGGTTTGTTTCTAGCAATATACTGTTTAGAATAATCATAGTTTGTAACAGTAATAGTTCGTTCGCCTGTAACTACATCCCAATGCACATTATTTTCAGCACCATTTACCTGTTCAACACTATTCGCCTCGTCAAATGAGAAACGACCGATTTTATCAAAAACACCGGGAACAAGTTCAACCTCAACATTATATTGATTACTGTCCTGCGGGAATTTGAACGCTTCACTCAATTGCTCACGGAGGTATGAGTTAGCATCAAGGTTCTCAAGACCGACTGCAGCATTTGCAGCCACCTGTTTCTGTGTCAGTTCACCGAAATCCATAAAAATCGTGGAGGTGCACGCTGAAAGGTTAGTTACATAATTAATTCCATCAATATTCTGCCCGCCGAGAACACTCGTGCTTTCAGCCTCTGCATATTTAGAGGAAACTGCATCAACATATACTTTTTTGTTAAAACCATCTACAGAAGCCTGACCCATAACAACGCTATAAATAAATGCACCATTATTTTTAGCAATTAAAGCCTTTCTTACAACTGCATCCGCTGCATTTGGGGTGTCACCATTAGAGTCTGCACCGGGAATACCGTCAGTAATGAAGATGACTGCAACATTTTTTTCGCCATCCACTTTGTAATCATAGCCAGAGTTAGAAATAAGGGCATTTACATAGTCCATCTCAATACCGCTATTATTCGTCTGTGTGCTTGTTGTAAGAGAAGAAATTTTGGATTTAAGTGTTTCTTTTGCGCTTGTTGGCCAAAACGCATTCGCATAGTCATTTGTCGAAAGATTTCCACTTGTGTTGTAAAAACCACTGGAAGCATCTGCCCCATACTGAACGAGAGCAATTCTGTTATCGGGATTTTGAGCAACAATTTGATCTACAAGGTCATTTGCTGCTGTCTGAAGTGTCGATATGCGAGTAAATTCTCCTGCATTGGTTGAAAATCGATAATGAACACCTGTATATACAGGCTGTTTTCTTCTGGTACCATTGGCACTACTTGTATCATAGTCGGAATACTCTATATCGTTATCAACATTGTATTTAAATTGTGTTTCAGTTATACCTGCATCAATAGTAGCGTTATTTTCACCGTTAAGAACATAATAAAGACCATCGTCAGCAATATAATATGCCCAGAATCTTTGCCTATAATTGAACAAAGATAATGATATATTGTTTATAGCTAAATAAACCTTGTAAAATCGTCCATCTGAATGTTGTATATAAATATCTTCTTCCGCCGAAGAAAACTTATAACCTACTACACCTGTACCATTATCATTAGATGTAATATTTTCAGCACATAAACTACTGACAGCCAAATGGTCATTATAGTATATAAAACCGGTACCGCCTGTATTAGCCATAGAGGAAGACGTATCGGCAACAATAATATAGTCGGTGGGTCTTTCGCCAACATACTGATAGTGGTTGGGTGAAATAGCGTAGGTTTCAAGGGTAACGGTGTATGTACCGTCGGATTGAAGCTCCGCATCAAGATCCGTATAAACACGGCTTTCGTAGGTGGAGGCAACCTCATCAACAACACGTTTGTAAATATGGAAAGCGCCTTCATAATAATGTCCGCCATCCTCAGGAACCGATGCACCTATAATATTATTAGGGCTTATGGCATCACAGTGGAAGGTACCGGGCTGTTCGCTTATACCAGCATATATGGGTGTAGTACTGCTGTTTTTTATGTAATAAGAGTTTATACGGTTGTTGTATGAAGCTTTGGTACCATCGTTACACCAAAGGAAGTGCGCACCACCGTTGGAAAAATAGAAATCACCGTTGCCGGGGAACAACTGCGCAATCTGGATATTGGAAAGGAAGCTGGAATTACCGGGCATCATTGAAATCTGGTCATTATCAAAATAAAGGTTGTTACCGTTTGCAAAGTAAGATTCGGTACTTGCAATTCTGTATGAGCCATTAACGTTGGTCAAAGTCCAACGCACTTTTTCAACGTCGTCATTGTTAGGGTCATTAAGGTAAAGAATATCCGCATTACCGTCATTATCGTTATCAATAAGGTCATAATCAGTGATGGGGTGTCCTATCATACCGTCGTAGCCTTTAATCGCGTCAGCGGTACTCTTTGAAAGCTTATAATCCTTAAAGTTACCGTCCGCATTAAACGCATAGAGAATCTGTTCCTGAGTAACAGGGTCTTTTTCACTTGATTCGTAAACGATTAAGTATTCCTTACCGTTTTCAATATCGGACATATCATATACTTTTTCGTAATAGATACTCTTTTCAGGCTCAGCAACCTCCTGCTCCATAAGTGCATAAGGATCCAACTGCCAAATAACATCAACTGGTTTGGTACAGTTGCCTATAGAGAATGTACCACTACTTTCATTTAAGTATTTATTAGAAGCACCCTCAAAGGTGATGAAAATATTTCCTTCAATAACACAAAGACCCTCGGACATAGGCATCATGGGATAGTCATTATAATCAGATATGTCATGAGCCATAACTGTCTTGTCGAGAGAACCTGTGCTTGTAGTACTGATTTTAACGGGTACAGTACCGGGCTGTGAAAGGTCAATATCAGCAACGGTAAGGTAGCTACTGTCACCGAAACCGAAGTTAATGGAGTTACCTGCACCTGAACCGTAGGAACGGCTGAGGTAAAGCTTACCATTATCAACAGTTGCGTACTGAACGTCCTTGAGCGCATTGTTAAGGGCAAGTGCATAAGAAGGGTTACCTACAGAGCCTTCGTCGTAAGCATCCTCTGCATTTGCATATGTGTTAGTCTGAGCAATTTTAATATCGGTAATAGCGAATTCTCTTGTTTCGCCTGCCTGAATACCGTCCTGGTCGAAACGAACTGTATATGTACCGGTATAAGAACCGTCAGTGCTCTGGGTTGTGGGCCAGGTACTATCTGCACTTGTGGGCTTAAGACCTGCAGTAAAGTTCATACTGTAGTGGTATCTGCCGTCAGCAAGCTGGGTGATAGTTGTCTGGCTTGACTGTTTAACATTACAGTGTGTTCCCGCAGGTGAGAACATATACATATCGGTACTTCTGTTTGTTGAAGCAAACTCAATTGTGTAGTTAACACCCTCGGTCAATGTAAATGAACCGAAGCTACCGGTAAATTCACCAACATATGCAGTGGGTGCTGTAATATTACCGACAATACCAACACCACCAACGTTCTGGTAAGCGTTCCAATTCATAATAGAACCGCTTGCGCTAGCAGTACCGGAAGCC
>JAZNVE010000184.1:0-5595 GCA_045592665.1 Acutalibacteraceae bacterium | reverse complement strand
ATGCATACCGAGGTCGCCTTTTCTGTCGGGGCAGGTGGGGGCGCGCAAAAGAGTGATTCTCATACGGCTGTCGCGGATGTCGTAACCGTATTTACAATCGTTGAGAATGCTTACGCCGTAATCACCCTCGGAAAGGTCCGCCCATTTGTGTGCGCATTGCTCATACCGTGCCGAATCAAAGGGAGAGTTGCGGTGAGTGGGTCTTTTAATTGCACCGTGAGCCGCCTCAAAGGTCGCCTCTGTATTAAGCACGTTAACGTCAAATGCCGCTTTCATAACCTTGTCGCGTTCCTGCCAGTCAACCTCTGTTTCGAAAAGAAGCGAACGGGAACCCGAGTAAAGGATAATATTTTGTGCAATGGTGGATTTGTTGAATTTTCTCGTAACTCTGAGAACGGCTCTCAAAGGCGTGTTTTCTGTAATTTCAACGCTTTCGGCTTTGCGGAGCTCCCATTTTTTCTTCTCGTAGTTCTGTTCAAGGTTCCATGCAGTTTCGTGAATGCATTTATCAATGAAAACAGAAATAAGATTACCTTCGCCGTCAAGGGTTTCGCGGTTGTTTTCTTTATCGAATATAGAAGTGAGAATACCGTTTTCATCATATTCAACGCGAAGTATTTCATTTTCAATAATACCGTCTGCTACTGAAATACCGCTTACTTTTTGTGCTTGTGCATAGGGGAAGAACTTGTAACCCATAGCAGGTACATTTTCTGCGATAAACTCAGTATACTCCTTGTTTTTTTCTGAGAAATGTCTGCAAAGGCTGTCAAAGGTCTTTGTGCCTTCAACCGTAACAGGTGCCGTAACTGTGTGCGAAAGGAAGTTCCAAACAATGACACCTTCGTTATTAATATCAATTTTAGGAAGAATTGCGTTAATCGAAGAGTTGAGCATTTCGTTGCCGTCGATTTCAAGCTTTTTGAAATCGGGACGGCAATCCTCCATGGCCTCGTGGATTGATGTGCCGGGTAAAATATCGTGGAATTGGTTTTTAAGAAGTAAAAGCCATAAATTCTGTAATCGGTCTTTGTCATATCCGCCGCCGAAAATACCTGCCATTTCAATTCTTGATAAGAGAAACTCGTTTTTGCGGTTTCCTTTTTTTATGAAGCCCTGACTTGTGTATGTACCACGGTGGTTTTCGTAATAAAGTTCATCGTTATATACGGGTAACTCTTCACGGATTTTTTCGGCTTCTGCAAAAAATTCATTAGGATGACCCATTCTTGCAGAGGGAAGACCGGGGTAGCTTTTAAGACGCATTGCGTTTTCAAGCATTCTATAGGTGCTTCCGCCACCACCGTCACCGTAACCGAACATACCGAAAGCGGTTTTCATGGTACCCTTAAGGTCACATTCATTGGCGGATTCAACTAAATATGCAGGATCGTAATCACCTTGATAATGTGTACGCTGATTAAAAGCAAGAATTTCAGAGCCGTCGTGTCCCTTCCATTTGAAAAGAGTGTGAGGAAAACGATTTGTGTCCTGGCTACGTAGCTTGGAGGTAATAAAGTATTTCATACCGCTTTTTTTGATGATCTGCGGTAATGCGTGTGAGAAACCGAAACAATCGGGGAGCCAGTATGTATCCGAGGAAACACCGAATTCTTTGAGGAAAAACTCGCGACCGTAAAGAAGCTGACGAATCATGCTTTCACCGGATGCTACGTTTGTATCACACTCAACCCATGTGTTACCGACAATGTACCATTGACCGTTTTTTACTTTCTCTTTGATTCTTTCGTAAAGCTCCGGATTGTTGTGCTTAATCCAATGGTAAACAATCGCCTGACTCTGTGTGAATTTGAATTCAGGATAATGGTCCATAAGAGCAAGATTGTTTGCAAAGGTGCGGGCGGTTTTGCGCTCTGTTTCCTGTGAGCGCCAAAGCCACGCAATATCAAGGTGGCTGTGACCGTCCATAATAACCTCGAATTGAGGTGTGTGCTTGATTTTAGCAAGCTCTGTATCAAAATACTCACAAGCAACAGCAATGGATTTTCTTGTTTCACTTTCTTCGAAGTCGAAATCTACAAGGTGGAGTGAGTCGTCAAGTACCTTATAAACCGCCTCGCGGATGTAATCATCTTTAATATATTTCATAGCATCCCGGGCAAGGGCGCAGTTGAGATAGAATTTTTCGCAGATTTCATCAATTACGGCAAAGCTTGCGAATTTAAGTTTATATTCGCATTCCGTTTTACCTGCCATAGCATCATTGCAAAAAGCAGCGGAGTCAATAACTGCCTCAAGCTCAATTTCCATAGGTTCACCGAATTTTAAGAATTTGTTGTTCATAACAACGCTTTCACGGGCAACCCAACCGCTGTTTTCACGGGATGAAACGGAGTTTGCAATTCTGCCGTCGATTTTAACCATAATTTCGCCACCGAAATCAAGGTTAAGGTAAATCTTTTTATCTCTGAAGCTCTCGGGGAGGGTACACTGTGTTTTAAAAACTCTTGCACAGTCATACCGTGCAAACCAGTGGTCGCCTAAGCTTATATTTTTTTCGGTTTCAGGTAAATATTCGTATTCACCGTTACCAAGATATTTGCCGTCATAGGTAGTCCATTGGGTCATTGAAACGCTTTCGGTTTCACAGTATTTTTTTAACTGTTCGAGCATATCGAACAAAACGCCTGCTTTAGGTGTTCTCATAACATCAACTCCGTTGAATTTATCAATTTAAATAAATATACCATATATAAAATATGGTAATCAAGATATGTTTTTGAAAAACAAAAAATATGATTATTTTTCACATATTTTCTTTATTTTTTATGTTTATGTGTTATAATAAATTTTAATTAAAATGAGTTAAGGAGGCAAGAAGTGTGGATGAATTCAAGCTTGTATCCGATTATAAGCCCACGGGTGACCAGCCTGAAGCAATAAAGACTCTTGTTGACGGTGTCAATAAGGGTTATATGGAGCAGACACTTTTGGGTGTTACGGGTTCGGGTAAAACCTTCACAATGGCTAATGTTATTGCCGAGCTTAACCGACCCACACTTGTTCTCGCCCATAATAAAACCCTTGCGGCTCAGCTTTGCTCGGAGTTTAAAGAGTTTTTTCCTGAAAATGCAGTTGAATATTTTGTTTCATATTACGATTATTATCAACCTGAGGCGTACATTCCCTCTACGGATACTTATATTGAAAAAGACAGTGCGGTCAATGATGAAATAGATAAACTCCGTCACTCTGCAACCTCTGCACTTTCCGAAAGACGGGATGTTATAATCGTTGCAAGTGTTTCTTGCATTTATACCCTCGGTGATCCTATTGACTACCGCAGTATGGTTATTTCCCTTCGTACAGGTATGCAAAAGGACAGGGACGAGCTTATTAAAAAGCTTGTTGAAATACAGTATGACCGAAACGATGTAAGCTTTACCCGAAACAAATTCAGGGTTAAGGGCGATACTGTTGAAATTTTTCCCGCTTACTCGTCCGACAGTGCTTACAGAATAGAGTTTTTCGGTGACGAGGTTGATAGAATAAGCGAAATACAACCCCTTACGGGTGAGGTTAAATGCGTCCTTTCCCACGTGGCTATTTATCCCGCATCACATTATGTTGTTGAAACGGATAAAATGGAAAAAGCCCTTGAAAATATCTATAATGAAATGGAGCAAAGGGTTGAGGAGTTTAAGTCACAAGGTAAACTTCTTGAGGCTCAACGTATTCAACAACGCACCCTTTACGATATGGAGATGCTCCGAGAAACGGGATTCTGTAAGGGTATTGAAAACTACTCCCGAGTTATGTCGGGACGTGAGCCGGGTAGTGCACCCTTTACCTTACTTGACTATTTCCCCGATGATTTTGTTTTATTTGTAGATGAATCCCACGTAACTTTACCTCAGGTACGCGGTATGTTCGGCGGTGACCGTTCAAGAAAAGAGAGTCTTGTGAACTTCGGCTTCAGGCTTCCCTCGGCTTTTGATAACAGACCCCTTAAATTTGATGAATTCTATAAAAAAACTCATCAGAAAATATTTGTCAGTGCCACTCCCGGTGAACTCGAAAAAGAAAAGAGTGCACAGATTGCGGAACAGGTTATAAGACCTACGGGGCTTCTTGACCCCGAAATAAGTGTACGACCCACCGAAGGTCAGATTGATGACCTTATAGGTGAAATCAACGAACGTGTAGCCAGGGATGAAAGGGTACTTGTAACGACTCTTACCCGTAAAATGGCGGAGGACTTAACCGAGTATCTTACAAATTACGGTATAAAAGTCCGTTATATGCATTTTGACGTTGATACTATCGAAAGAATGGAGCTTATAAGGGATTTGCGACTTAAAAAGTTTGACGTGCTTGTAGGTATCAACCTTTTGCGAGAAGGTCTCGATATTCCCGAGGTGTCCCTTGTTGCCATTCTTGACGCGGATAAAGAGGGCTTTTTAAGAAGTGAGACCTCTCTTATACAGACCATCGGCCGAGCCGCCCGAAATGCTAACGGTCAGGTTATAATGTACGCGGACGAGGTTACGGGCTCAATGGAACGAGCCATAACCGAAACCTACCGCCGACGTGAAAAACAGATGAAATACAACGAAGAAAACGGTATTGTTCCCGAAACTATTAAAAAGGATGTACGCGAAATTCTCGAAATAAGTTCAAAAGATAATATTCAGGAACGAGTTGCAAAGAAACGTCTTTCCGAGCGTGAAAAAAATGAACTTATTGACAGACTTACTAAGGAAATGAAGGCCGCCGCCAAACTTCTTGAATTTGAACACGCGGCATATCTTCGTGATAAAATACAAAAACTCAAAAGCGGAAAATAAAGGATTTTTATGGAAAAGAATTTGATTGTCAAAGGTGCAAGAGAGCACAATCTGAAAAATGTCAGTGTGGAAATACCAAGGGATAAGCTCGTAGTTTTTACGGGTCTTTCTGGCTCGGGTAAATCTTCACTTGCGTTTGATACCATTTATGCCGAGGGTCAACGCAGATATATGGAAAGTCTGTCCTCTTATGCTCGTCAGTTCTTGGGGATTATGGAAAAACCCGATGTGGACAGTATCGACGGACTTTCACCCGCAATTTCCATTGACCAGAAAACTACGTCTAAAAACCCCCGTTCTACCGTCGGTACGGTTACGGAGATTTATGATTACTTAAGATTACTTTTTGCCCGTATCGGTGTGCCACATTGTCCCGTTTGCGGTAAGGAAATAAAGCAACAGTCCATTGACCAGATTGTTGATAAAATTCTCGGACTTCCCGAGGGTACAAGGTTTCAGATTCTCGCACCCATAGCCAAGGGCAAAAAAGGGGAGTTTCAGAAGGAACTTGAAAGTGCCGCCAAATCGGGATTTTCGAGGGCTCGTATTGATGGTGAGGTTACAGACCTCTCTGAAAAAATTAAGCTTAAGAAAAATATTAAACACAATATTGAAATAATCGTTGACCGCCTTATTATGAAAGAGGGGATAGTATCACGCCTTACGGATTCGCTTGAAACCGCCTTTTCGCTTACGGAGGGTAACGTGCTTGTGGATGTAGTCGGTGGTGAGGAAATACTTTTTTCTCAGAATTTTGCCTGTCCCGACCACGGCTCGTGTATGGATG
>JAZNVE010000183.1:0-2886 GCA_045592665.1 Acutalibacteraceae bacterium | reverse complement strand
ATATATCCGTATTTGTGGCATTTTATTTATGGTGGTTTTTAATTTTTGAATAATATTTTTACCACATCTGTGACTTATTGCACGGGTGTGGTTTTCATTTTATATTTTGTTGTCTTTTGCATTTTTTGTGTTATAATATTTATGTATTAACCTCTCTTGTGAAGAGAGGGGGACCGACACGAAGCATAGCGTAGTGTTGGTGGAGAGTTATAGTGCCGTAGGCACGTATAATCAAATTTTTCACCTGATTTTTACTTTGGGATGTGACTGAAACGAGTACTAAGGCAGATAAACAATACGAGCTTATGACGAAAACTCCCGTTGGTAAGCTTATAATTAAACTTGGCATACCTACAACTGTCAGTATGCTTGTTACAAATATCTATAATATGGCGGATACTTACTTCGTTGGTACTCTCGGTACGAGTGCCAGTGGTGCAGTAGGTATCGTTTTTGGGCTTATGGCTATTCTTCAGGCGGTTGGCTTTATGTTTGGCCACGGTGCGGGTAGTATTGTTTCAAGACGTCTCGGTGCTAAGGATAACGAAACCGCCAATAAAGTCGGTAGTGCGGCATTTTTAGCATCCCTCGTTTCAGGTGCGGTTATTTCGACGCTTGGATTTGTTTTTTCAACACCCCTTTTACGATTTTTAGGCAGTACCGATACTATTTTGCCCTATTCTGAAAAGTACGCTTTCTGGATTTTACTTGCTGCCCCTGTTATAATGGCCAGCTTCGTGCTTAATAATATACTGCGTTACGAGGGTAAAGCCGCCCTTGCTATGATAGGTTTAACCGCAGGTGGCGTTTTAAATATATTCGGTGACTGGTTGCTCATAAATGTTTTTGATATGGATATAAGCGGTGCGGGTATTTCCACTGCCGTATCTCAGGCAATAAGTTTTATTATACTTTTATTAATGTTCATCCTCGGTAAAACCCAATGCAGATTATCTCTTAAAAACGCAATTAAAGGTTTACCCCAACTTAAAAATATTATGTTTACGGGTCTTCCCAGCCTTACTCGTCAGGGACTTTCAAGTGTATCCACAATGCTCCTTAATAATATGGCGGGTGGATATGGTGATGCGGCGGTTGCGGGTATGACAATTGTCAACCGTATCTGTTTCTTTATTTTCGCCGTGGGTCTCGGTATCGGACAAGGCTTCCAACCCGTAAGTGCCTTTAATTACGGTGCTAAAAAATATAAACGAGTTAAAAAAGGCTTTATTTTCACCTTTGTTGTGGGCGAGGCGTTTTTAGCCGTACTTGCTGTAATCGGTCTGTTTTTCAGTGATAATCTCGTAGGCTTTTTCAGGGATGACCCTCAGGTTATTGAAATCGGCTCTTTCGCTCTAAAGGCACAGTTAATAGCCCTGTTTTTCCAACCTCTTTCAATTTGTTGCAATATGACCTTCCAGAGCGTGGGTAAAAATAAATCGGCAACATTCTTGTCCGCCTTGAGAAGCGGTCTTGTGTTTATTCCCATTCTGTTTATAACTACTAAGTTTTTCGGTATAACGGGTGTGCAGATTTCTCAGGCTCTTGCGGATGTTGTTACATTCTTCATTGCCGTACCGTTTACAATAGTTTTCTTCAAACAGTTAAGCAGGGAGCAGAAAAAAGATGATTTACAATATTGATAAAACCCAGAAAGAATCCGCTTATATGCAATTATATAAGCAGATTCGTCGCGATATAGTAAACGGCGTATATAAATACGGCTCTAAACTTCCGTCAAAAAGGCTTGTTGCTACGGAAACTCAGGTTAGCGTAATTACCGTTGAACACGCCTATGAATTATTGCGTGACGAGGGCTACACCGAATCCCGACAAAGAAGCGGTTATTATGTAATTTATACCTCGGGTGAGTTAGTACCCGTGTCCGATAATAAGGAAACATTAAAGCAGAATAATTACCATAACGTAAATACGGAGTTTCCCTTTTCGGTTTACAGTAAAACCGTGCGTAAGGTGTTGAGTGAATACGGTGAAAATATTCTTGTAAAGTCACCCAATAACGGTTGCCGTGAATTGCGTCAGGCAATTGCCTCCTACCTTGCACGTAGCAGGGGCATAAAAGTTGAACCCAAACAGATTGTTATAGGCTCGGGTGCCGAGTATCTTTACAGTATTATAATCCAGACCCTCGGCAGGAGCAGGGGAGTTGCTGTTGAAGACCCCTGCTATGAAAAAATAAAGAAAGTTTACATAGCCAACGGTGTAAACTGCGAAATGCTAAAAATGGGCTCGGACGGTATTAAATCAACGGAGCTTGAAAAAGCAAAATCGGGTCTTTTGCACGTTACACCCTTTAACAGTTACCCCAGCGGAGTTACGGCTACCGCCTCAAAACGCAGTGAATACGTGCGTTGGGCAAAGGAACGAAAGGGGTATATTATCGAGGACGACTTTGACTCCGAATTCACCGTGTCTATGAAAGCGGCGGATACTCTGTTTTCTCTTGCTCCCGAGTGTACCGTTTATATGAACACATTTTCAAAAACTATTGCCCCCTCCGTGAGAATAGGGTATATGGTATTACCCTTGAATGTTTTGGAGGAGTACGAGAAAAAAGTGGGCTTTTATTCCTGCACCGTCCCCGTGTTAGAACAAATTGTCTTAGCCGAGCTTATTGAAAACGGTGATTTCGAAAGACATATAAACAGGGTACGCAGGAAGAGGAGGAACAATAAAATATAATTCGTAATGCGTAATTCGTAATGCGTAATTAAAGGGGCACTTCGTGCCGATTGTAAATGCAAAATGCAGAATGCAGAATGCAAAATTATCGGGGCTACGCCTAATTATAGAAAAAGTTGTTGTAACGCGAAGCTTATCATCCCTGTTTCGGCTCTGCCGAAATAGGGAGGGGGACCGCCATTT
>JAZNVE010000182.1:0-4931 GCA_045592665.1 Acutalibacteraceae bacterium | reverse complement strand
CCAAGATTAGATTTCCCATAACTTAAGTTAGTAAGACCCCTCAAGGACTATGAGGTTGATAGGCTGCGTGTGTAAGCATGGTGACATGTTCAGCTAAGCAGTACTAATAGGTCGAGGGCTTGACCATTTCGTTTGTTTCTTTCGCTTTCACTTTGTTCAGTTTTCAGGGTATATGCCTTGTAAAAGTCGAGTAAAAACTCGACTTTTTATTTTTTTATTGACTTTTGAGTTTTTGGGTGTTATATTATAGAAAAATTCATTTGAGGTTAATGATATGAAAACTAATTTTGCTGCTACATACTATTATTACTATTACTTAGGTAAATAAGTAATAGTGATGTGTGCTGCTTTTCTTTATATCGTTTGATATTAGTCCCTTGCAGTCATTCACTGCAAGGGTTTTATTTTTTGGAGGAATTTATATGAATATCGGTATTGTCGGTCTTGGTCTCATTGGTGGTTCGCTTGCAAAATCTGCAAAAAAGAATACAAAATTTAAGGTTTATGGTTATGATTTAAATGGAAATGTTATTAAAAGTGCAATTACTGACGGTAGCATTGACGGTGAGCTTACACAAAAGCGTTTACAATCCTGTGATTATGTTTTTATTCCTTTATATCCTGAAGGTGTAATCGAATACGTCGAAAATAAGGCATCTTTTTTCAAAGAAGGCGCGGTTGTTATTGACTGTGCGGGTGTTAAGCGTTTCGTTTGTGACAAATGCTTTGAAATTGCTGAGAATAATAAATTCTCTTTTGTTGGCGGTCACCCTATGGCGGGTACACAGTATTCCGGTTTTGAAAATTCAAAGGATACAATGTTTTATAACGCTCCATTTGTATTGACTCCTAAAGAAAACGAGGATATTCTCATTCTGGCAAATGCTCGCGAGGTAATAATGAAATTGGGTTTCGGCAGAGTTTCTGTAATGACACCAAAAAAACACGATAAGCTTATTGCTTTTACTTCCCAGCTTGCACATATTGTTTCCAATGCTTATGTAAAAAGTCCATCGGCACTTGAGAGAAAGGGTATTTCGGCGGGTAGTTATAAGGATTTGACCCGTGTTGCATATCTTAATGAAAATATGTGGACTGAGTTGTTTCTTGAAAATAAAGATAACCTTGTTTTTGAACTTGATTATATTATTTCTGAACTTCAAAAGTACAGCGATGCTATGAAAAATGACGATGCAGACACTTTAAAGCAACTACTTAAGGATGGTAAAGAAATGAAGTTGAGAGCAGATTAATGCGTTGTTTTTTGCTTTTAGAAGGTTTTAACACATTATTGGATTTTTGTCACAAAAAAATTGGTTATATTTTAGTTAATCTGCTACTTCCTAAAAATCAAAAAAGTGTTATAATATATGAGTAGAATAATATGTACATAAAAGGAGTAGTATTATGAAGAAGACCTTAAGCCTATTTTTATCGGTGCTTATGTTGTTATCAGTTTTCTCTGTTACAGCATTTGCAGCAGAAGCTCCTCAGCTTAAAGAAGTAGAGTGTACTTACGATGGCATAGCACTTACTTGGACGGCAAGTGATGATGCAGTTAATTACCTCGTTTACCGTGCAGAAGGCACAAACGGTTTAGTTTGCATTGCAACAACTACTGAGACCGAGTATGTGGATACATCAGCTGTTGAATACAAAGCATATATATATGTTATAACAGTTGTGAATGCTGACGGTAGCTACACAAAGCCCAATATAGCCGGTGGCGAGCCCATACTTTTCGTTAAACCCTATTGTGCCCATAAGGAGTATAAATGGGTTATTGATTACAGAGCAACAGTTTTTGCATCAGGTAAAAAGCACAAGGAATGTAAAGCTTGTCACGAGAACATCGGCGATGTAGTTATTCCTCAGCTTAAACCCGCAACTCCCGTTGTTAAATCTCTTACAGTTAAGCCCGCAAGCATTGTAGTTACTTGGAATGCTGTTGACGGTGCTACAAGCTACAGAGTTTATAAACGTCTTGTAGGCGGTAATTGGAAATTGCTTAAGACTACTACTTCAACAAAGTTTACAGACAAAGACGTTGTAAGCGGTAAATCATATCAGTACACAGTTAAAGCTTGTAATGCTGCAGGCTTAAGTGCATACAAAGCAAGTACAACTGTTAAATTCTTTGCTGCTCCCACAAACATTGTAGCAGTAAACGCAACAAGTAGTGTTAAAGTTACCTGGGATGCAGTAAAAGGTGCATCCATATACAGAGTTTATCGTAAGTTTGTAGGCGACGATTCCTGGACATATATCGGCAACACAAAAACCGCATCATTCGTAGATAAAGAGGTCACTGCTGCTGACAATTATGTATATACAGTAAGAGCCGGTGACGGCAAGGTCTACAGCTCTTATGATAAAGCAGGTGCTACACTTGTTCGTCTTGAGGTTCCGAAGCTTACAAAGGCTGTTTCTTCTAAGGAAGGTATCACAGTGACAATCAACAAGGTTGACGGTGCAAAGGGTTACGATATTTATCGTAAGACCGGTAACTCAGGTTGGGTTAAAATAGCCAGAGTAAACAGCGCGCGTTCAAACGGATACCTTGATAAATCCACAAAGAAGGGTGTTAAATACACCTACACAATCAGAGCATTCAACGGTACATCAAGAAGCTACTATAATACAAAAGGTATCTCCGTTAAGGATGTTCACTAAATAATAATTAATCGTTCTGCTGAAAGGCAGAACGATTTTTTTAATATATATTTTTAAGTATTTCTATTGCGTGAGAAACACAACCATCGTTGTTTGAACGGGTTATGTATTTTGCAACACTTAAGGCTTCTTGTGAGCCGTTTTCGGGTACAAAACCACCTGCAGAGGCAACGAGCATTTCTACATCATTGTAGCCATCACCTGCGGCGTAAGTGTCACTTGGTTCACAACCCAGTGACACGGCGAGCTTCAAAAGCCCTGTTCCCTTATCCACACCTTTTTTCAGTATTTCTACGTAGTCGCCCGTTGTTCTTAAAAAGTTTATTTCAGGATGCTTTTCCAATATATCCTGAACTTCTTTTGAATGACCGTGGGCGGCTATCATTACTTTTGTCCAAGGGAGAGGAGCATCCTCGCATTTTTCTATTATTTTAAAATCAATTCCCTGACTCGTAAAATGTTGCTCCGAAAACTCGTTAAGATTAATAGCACAAACAGTATCAAAATTATAAAACTCAATTGATATGTCGGGGAATGTCTTTAAAACTTCGTTTACAGAGGCGTAACATTCTTCACCTAAAGCATCATTAAATATTACTTTTTCATTTTTGTAATCATAAGCCATGGCACCGTTTCCTAAAAGCACAGGAGCATTTATATACTCGGGATTGTATAAATGAAAACCCTGATAGATTCTGCCGGTACAAACGGTGAATAACCCTCCCTCTGCCATAAAATCCGAAATTGCGGATTTAACATCGTCCGTTATTACACCATTATCATCTTTTAAAGTTCCGTCAAAATCACTGGCAAGTAAAACATTTTTGAATTTCATATTATCACCGAAGTTATTGTAGCAAAGAGTAGTTGTTTTTTCAATGATTTCAATAATGTATTTGTTAAAATGAATAAAGTAAAGTGCTCTTGTTTGTATATTTTCTATTAAAAAGCGGTCAAAAAATCTTGATTATCAGCATATAGAGTGTTATAATACTAAGTTGTTTATGATTAATTTTCAGGAGGTTATCGTATGTTGTTTTTAAGAGATGATTATAAAACAACTCTTTCCACAAGGGACACACAAAGAGCAATAAAAGTTATTAGGGATACTTTCCAAAATAATCTTTGTGCTGCACTTAATCTTGAAAGAATTTCTGCGCCCCTTTTTGTTACAAAGTCAAGCGGACTTAACGATGACCTTAACGGTTTTGAGAGAGCGGTATCTTTTGATGTGAAGGCTATGCCCGAAGATGGTGAGGCTGTAATTGTTCATTCTCTCGCTAAGTGGAAAAGAATGGCACTTAAAAAATACGGCTTTGAAGTCGGCGAAGGTCTTTATACCGATATGAATGCTATCCGCCGTGATGAGGATATGGATAATCTTCATTCAATATATGTTGACCAGTGGGATTGGGAGAGCGTAATTGACCGTAGTCAGAGAAATGAAGAATTCCTCAAAGATTGCGTATCTAAAATTATCAACGCCCTTTGTGATACACTTGATGTTGTTAAAGAGCGATTCCCTTCGGTTAATACCAAAATCAAAAGAGATGTTTTTTTCGTAACAACAAGTGAGCTTGAGGATATGTATCCCGATATGTCGGGTAAAGAACGCGAAAGGGCTATTGCAAAAGAACATGGTACGGTTTTCGTTATGAAAATCGGTGATAAGCTCAAAAGCGGAAAACCCCACGACGGCAGAGCACCCGACTATGATGATTGGCAGCTTAACGGTGATATTATAATCTACAATGAAGTTCTTGAAGATGCTTTCGAAATTTCATCAATGGGTATCAGAGTTGACGAAAAATCTCTTGCATATCAGTTGAAAGAATCCGGCAAAGAGGAAAGAAAGAGCTTTGATTATCATAAGCAGATACTTGACGGAACTTTACCCCTCACAATCGGTGGCGGTATCGGTCAGTCAAGAGTATGTATGCTTTTATTAGGTAAAATTCATATAGGCGAGGTTCAGGCATCCTTGTGGCCCGAGGAAATGAAAAAAATCTGTGCAGAAAAAGGCGTAAACCTTCTGTAAGCGTTCTTTAATAGTAGGTGAAAATTTTGGATAGAAGAGAAGATATAAGAAATGTAGCGATAATTGCCCACGTTGACCACGGTAAAACAACACTTGTTGATCAGCTTTTACATCAGAGTGGTATTTTCCGTTCAAATGAACAGGTTGACGAACGTGTAATGGACTCAAATGATTTGGAAAAAGAACGTGGAATTACAATTCTTTCAAAGAATACAGGTAT
>JAZNVE010000181.1:0-38520 GCA_045592665.1 Acutalibacteraceae bacterium | reverse complement strand
GGTTATTCAATAAAATTCGACGGTTTTACCGCTCTTTATGAGGATGCGGTTGATGACGGTGACAGTGCAGGAACATTCCCCGAGATTAAAGTTGGTGAAACTGTTAAACTTAAAGAGTTGGCAGGTAATCAGCATTTTACTCAACCACCTGCACATTATACAGAAGCATCCCTTATTAAAACACTTGAAGAAACAGGTGTGGGTCGACCCAGTACCTACGCTTCAATTGTAAGCACCATTATTAAAAGAGAATATGTAAAACGTGACGGTAAGCTTCTTAAGGCAACAGAACTCGGTTGTGCTACAACTGCCCTGCTCAAGGATAAATTCCAGAAAATTGTTAACACAAAGTTTACCGCATCTATGGAAACAAAGCTTGATGAAATAGATGAGGGCAAATGCAATTATGTGGAAATGCTCCGCGAATTCTACGACGACCTTGAGGGAGCTCTTTCGAAAGCAAAGAACGATATGCATGGTCAGAAAATCCAACTTCAGGAAGATATTACCGACATCAAATGCGAAAACTGCGGCAGAAATATGGTAATTAAAACCGGACGTTACGGTAAATTCCTCGCTTGTCCCGGATATCCCGAGTGTAAGACCACAAAGCCCCTCGTTGAGGAAACTAACGCAGTTTGTCCTGAATGTGGCGGTAAGGTAATCGGCAAAAAATCAAAACGAGGATATCAGTTCTACGGTTGCGACAATTATCCCAACTGTAACTTTATGACTTGGGATAAGCCCACGGGTGAAAATTGTCCCAAATGCGGTAAATCCTTATTTAAAGGCAAAGGCGGTTTAATTACCTGTCCCGATAAGAATTGCGGTTACTCATTCAAGGCACCCCGCAAAAACGCAAAGAAAACACAGGACGATGACAATGAATGATAAAAAGGCCGTCGTAATAGGCGGTGGACTTGCAGGCGTTGAGGCGGCAAAGCAGCTTAGTAAAAGGGGAATAAAAGTTAACCTTTACGAGATGAAGCCACAAAAATTTTCACCTGCACATAAAAGTGAGAAGCTGGCTGAGCTTGTTTGTTCAAACTCACTTAAGGCGGAGCGTGTAGGCTCCGCCGCGGGACTTCTCAAAGCGGAGATGAGTCTTTTCGGCTCGGTTTGTGTCGATGCCGCTTATAAGGCAAAAGTACCTGCAGGGGGTGCCCTTGCAGTGGACAGAGACGTTTTCTCTGACGAAATAACAAAATCCATTGAGAATGATGAGAATATAACACTCGTACGTGAGGAAATTACGGAAATTCCCTCGGAGGGTATTGTAATAATAGCCGCAGGACCACTTGTATCCGATTCTCTCGCACAGAAAATCGGTGAGTTGTGCGGTAAGGATTTCCTTTCATTCTACGATGCGGCGGCACCCATAGTTACCGCGGACAGTATTGATATGGAAAACGCATTTACCCAGTCAAGGTATGACAGGGGCGGTGAGGATGATTACATAAATTGTCCTTTGGATAAGGCTCAGTATGAGGAGTTTTATGAGGCTATCGTAAATGCAGAAAGTGCCGATTTACATTCCTTTGACAAAAGAAAGGATGTTTATGAGGGTTGTATGCCCATTGAGGTTTTAGCATCAAGAGGTAAGGATGCTATGCGTTACGGACCATTGAAGCCCGTGGGACTTACGAACCCTAAAACGGGTCACAGACCCTGGGCAAACCTTCAACTGAGAAAAGAAAATAAAGACGGCACTATGTACAACCTTGTGGGATTTCAAACGAATCTTAAATTCTCTGAACAAAAGCGGGTATTTTCAATGTTTCCTGCTCTTAAAAATGCGGAGTTTGTGCGTTACGGCGTAATGCACAGAAACACATTCCTTAACTCTCCGGGTCTTCTATCCTACGATTTCAGTCTTAAAAAAGACCCGCGCATATATTTTGCAGGACAGATTTCAGGTGTTGAGGGTTATATGGAATCTGCTTCGTCGGGTATTCTTGCAGGATATAATGCCGCAAGACGTATTTTGGGTGAAGACCCCATTTTGTTACCTAAAATCACTATGATGGGTGCTCTTTCTCAGTATATATCTGATGAAACGGTGAAAAATTTTCAACCAATGGGTGCAGCTTTCGGCATAATAGACCCGTTGGATGAACGTATAAAAGATAAAAAAGAACGCTACGAAACACTTGCCAAGCGTAGTCTTGATTATTTTAAAACCATTGATTTATAAGAGGTAGTTATGAGTATTACAGATTTTGAAGCAATTATCGGTTATGAATTTAATGATAAGGAATTGCTCAAAACGGCACTTACACATTCATCCTATGCCAACGAGAACAAACTTCCCCGTGATAACGAAAGACTTGAGTTTTTAGGTGACTCGGTTTTGGGTTTCGTTACTGCGGAATATCTTTTTCACGAGTTCAAGGGTCGTCCCGAGGGCGAACTTACTAAACTCAGGGCGGCGGTAGTTTGCGAAAAATCGCTTTTTAAATTTGCTGAAAAGATTTCTCTGGGTGAGCATATCTTTATGGGCAGGGGCGAGGAACATTCGGGCGGCAGAAACAGACCGTCAATTGTATCCGATGCCTTTGAAGCGGTTATAGCGGCTATGTATCTCGACGGTGGTGTTGATGTTGTAAGACCATATATCCTCGGTTTTATTAAAGATGCAGTTAAACGCGAGGCAAGTTTCAAAGATAATAAATCACTTCTGCAGGAAGAAATACAGAAAAACAAAGGTAACACAATTGTCTATGAAGAAGTGGGCGAAAGCGGGCCCGACCACGAAAAGGTATTCTCATTCGTGGTAAAACTTAACGGTGAAATCATAGGCAAGGGTGACGGAAAGAGTAAAAAAGAGGCGGAACAAGCGGCGGCGGGTGACGCTCTTTTAAAAATAAAGAAATGAAACACGCCAATATCTCTTTGTTTGTACCCCATATGGGGTGTCCCCATCAGTGTTCATTCTGTAACCAGAAAACTATATCGGGGTCTGTAAAACCTCTTACACCCGAGGATGTAACAGAAACTCTCGAAAAAGCGGTGAATGATAACAACGAACCCCTCAATACGGAGGTTGCTTTTTTCGGCGGTAGTTTTACGGCTATACCGAAGGAGTATATGATTTCACTTCTTGAAGCGAGTAAACCTTTTATTGAAAAGGGCTTTTTCAACGGTGTGCGTATTTCCACAAGACCCGATGCCATTGATGAGGAAATTCTTGATATTCTAAAAGAATACCACGTTAAATCCATTGAGTTGGGAGCACAAAGTACCGACGAAGAAGTTTTGACCCTCAACAAAAGGGGTCACACCCGTGAAGATATTTTTACCGCATCACATCTTATAAAATCAAAGGGATTTTCCCTCGGATTACAGATGATGACGGGGCTTTTAGGTGATACGGATGATAAGACCCTTAAAACGGGTGACGATATTATATCCATTAAGCCCGACACGGTGCGTATTTATCCCACGGTAGTCCTTGAGGGTACTGAACTTTGTGAAAAGTACAAAACAGGAGAGTTTACTCCTCAGACCCTCGAAAACGCAGTTGAAATCTGCGGTAAATTATTAAAGAAATTTCACGATAACAATATAAAAGTCATTCGTCTGGGGCTTCACTCGGGCGGTAATGTGGAAGAAGGCTTTGTGGCGGGTGTGTACCATCCCGCTTTCGGTGAACTTTGCGAATCGGCAGTTTATCTCAATCTTCTTAAAGAAAAACTTAAAGATTTCAAAGATGATAAAGATTTCACCGTATTTGTAAAGCCCTCGGAAATATCAAAAATGACAGGACATAAGGGTTGCAACAAGCAACTACTTTTAAACGAAGGGTATACCATCACCGTTAAGGGTGATGAAAGTCTAAGTAAGTACGAATTAAAACTGAAAGGTCGAAAATAGATGTATCTTAAAGCCATTGAAATGCAAGGTTTCAAATCCTTTCCGGACAAGACCGTTCTTGATTTCGGTAAAGGCATAACGGCAGTTGTCGGTCCTAACGGTAGCGGTAAAAGTAATCTTTCCGATGCTATGCGTTGGGTATTGGGCGAACAGTCAACCAAAAATCTTCGAGGCTCCAAAATGGAGGACGTTATTTTCAGCGGTACTGATTCCCGTCGTGCGGTAGGTTTCGCCGAGGTAACATTGAAACTGGATAACTCGGATATGGCGCTTAATAATCCTCAGAAAACGGTAACCGTTACAAGACGTTATTACCGTTCGGGTGAGAGTGAATACAAAATAAACGGCGAAACTGCAAGACTCAGGGATATCCACGAGTTATTTATGGATACGGGTCTTGGTCGTGACGGTTATTCAATGATTAGCCAGGGTAAGGTTGAAACCCTTATTTCGGGTAAATCCGAGGACCGTCGCGATATGCTTGAGGAAGCCGCGGGAATTTCCCATTACAGATACCGCCGTGCGGATGCTATGCGTCGCCTTAATCAGGCGGAGGAAAACCTTTTAAGACTCAGGGATATTCTTACGGAACTTGAATCCCGTGTGGGTCCCTTGAAGGTACAAAGTGAAAAAGCACAGAAATTCCTCGAATACGCAGGGGAAAAGAAAAATCTTGAAATCGGACTTTGGCTTTACACCATAGAAAAAACCAAAAACGATTTGCGCGAATACGAGAAGAAAATAACAATAACCGAAGCACAATATAACGAAGTGTGCAAGGTTCTTGATGAAATAACCGAGAAAATTGACTCAGCGATTGTCGATTCTCAGAAAATCACCGTTGCGGTTGATGAAATAAGACGCGCTTCAACTCAACTTGAGGAACAAGCCGCTTTATTGGAAAGTCAGGTTGCGGTTCAGGAAAATACCATAGAACACAACAAAGAAACAATAGAACGTATAGAACGCGAAAAGACTGAAGAGAATGATACCGATACCGAAATTGCTCAGCAGATGGAAGATGCCCAAAAGGTAATTTCTGAGCTTACGGACGTAATAAATACAAAACGTCAGGAATTGGAGTCATTTTCAAAGGAACTTGATTCTTTAAGTGACGAAAACAGTAAATCTGCTCAGCGTAGTATTGAGCTTTCCGAAAAGGTGTCGAGCCTTTCACTTCAAATTGCTGATAATAGAGTTGTGGTTTCAACCGCCGCTTCGTCCGTTGAGGAAATCGAAAACCGTATTAAGGTTATTGAAGAAGCACAAGAAAACCAACAACCTATAATTGATGCTCTTGTAAAAGAGAAAAACGACGTAGTTTGTGAACTTGAAAGAATTACAGAACGTAGTACGGAACTTAATAACTCACTTTCGGGAATTGAGTTACTTGCTGCAAAACGTCTTGAAAAACTCGAGAAATTAAAAGAGCAGGAAAATAATCTTCGTAACGAAATTCAGATTAAAGAATCCCGTCTTAATATGCTTTCGGACCTTGAAAAGAATATGGAAGGTTATCAGGGTAGCGTTAAAGCGGTTATGCGTGAGGTTCGTCGCGGTACATTAAAGGGTATTCACGCCCCTGTATCCCAGATTATAAGCGTTAGTGATAAGTATTCATTAGCAATTGAAACCGCTCTCGGTGCTCAGATTCAGAATATTATTACCGATACCGAAAATGATGCAAAAAAAGCCATCGGCTTTCTTAAAGAAAGTCGTGCAGGCAGAGCTACATTCCTTCCGCTTACCGCCATAAAAGGCAAGGTTATGGACGAAAATGGTCTTGATGACTGCTACGGTTATATTAACATTGCATCAAAACTCGTTGAATTCCAGAGCAAATACAGCGACGTAATTAACTCCCTTTTAGGTCGTACCGTTGTGGCGGAGGATTTGGATGCGGCTATATCCATTGCTAAGAAATTCAACTATAAATTCAAAATCGTTACCCTTGACGGACAGGTTGTTAACGCAGGCGGTTCAATGACCGGTGGTGCAAAACTCCAGAATGCGGGTATTCTCAGTCGTGGTAACGAGGTCGAAAGACTTAAAACTCAGTGTGAAGAACTTCGACAGAATCTTGAAATTTTACTTAATGACGTTCGTTTGCAACAGGAAAATTGTTCGTCCGTAACTGCCGAACTTGACGGTTGCAAGGCAGAAATCACCGCTTTAGGTGAAGATAGAATCCGCGTTGAGGGTTTACTTGCACTTAAAGAGGGTAACCTTAAAAACCTTACGGATGCGCGTGAACAGGCCCTCGAGGAAAAATCACAACTTAAAGAGCGTATTAATACTATTAATCAGAATGCCTCGGGTGCAAGTGAGAAACTTTCACAACTCCAGAAAGAAATGGAAGAGGTTGAAAACGAACTCAGTGCACTTACGGGTGACCGTGAAAGTTTAAGAGAAAAACGCGAAAAACTTACTGCGGATGCGGCGGATATTAACCTTGAAATTGCTACGGCACAAAAGGAAATTGAAGCAAAGCAGGAAGAAATTACAAGACTTCAGGGCAGAAGCACAAGCCATAAAGATAAACTTTCTCAGTTAAATGACGAGATAGAAGAAATCAACTTAAGAAACGAAGAAATAAGAAAACGTATTGAGGTTCTAAATACTGAAGCCGCAGGGCTCAGAGAACAGAGCGCACTTTCAAAAGAAAAAATTGCCGAAGAAATCCGGAAACGTGAACAGTTCGAACAGGAAACAGGCAAGCTTCGTATTCTTGAAAGAGAAAAAACTGAGGAACGCGAAAAACTCAGTGGCGAAAAAGCAAGACTTACCGAGCGTAGAGATACTATGCAAAAAGAGTTTGACGATATTTCCAACAAACTCTTTGACGAGTACGAGTTAACACGTCGCGAGGCAGAGGAACTTAATATAGTTATTGAGGATGTTCCCGAAGCCAAGAAACGTCTTAACGAACTTAAGGGTAAAATCCGCGGTCTCGGTAACGTAAACGTTGCGGCTATTGAGGAGTACAAAGAAGTTTCCGAGCGTTATAACTTTATGTTCGGTCAGGTTAACGATGTAGAAAAATCCAAAGCCGAACTTATTAAACTTATTAACGAACTTACGGGTAAAATGGGCGTTCAGTTTAAAGAACAGTTTGATAAAATCAATTTCAGTTTCGGTCAGACTTTCGCCGAACTTTTCGGTGGCGGTAAAGCATCACTTGTGCTTACGGACGAAAACGATGTTCTTGAATGCGACATTGATATTAAGGTTCAACCCCCCGGCAAGAACGTTCAGAATATTTCACTTCTTTCAGGTGGTGAAAAGGGTCTTTCTGCAATTGCACTTCTTTTCTCCATCCTTAAGATTAATCCTTGTCCCTTCTGTATTTTCGACGAGGTTGAAGCGGCTCTTGACGACGTTAACGTTGTACGTTACGCAAATTATGTACGCAGAATGACCGATAACACTCAGTTTATCCTCATTACACACCGCCGTGGTACAATGGAAGAAGCGGATATGCTCTACGGCGTTACAATGCAGGAAAAAGGCGTGTCGAAACTTCTTGAGTTAAAGACAGCCGAAATGGCAAGTAAGTTTGATTTGACTTAATCTTGGGCGTCTGACTTGATTTATCCCAATCTTAAGCCAAATTGGTTGATATCAAAAAATGCAAAATGCAGAATGCAAAATGCAAAATTATCGGGGAAGCATTCGCTTCCGATTACAAATAATGTTAAAGTAATGCGATAGCTTATCATCCCTGTTTCACCTGTGATGAAATAGGGAGGAGGACCGTCGCAGACGGTGGTGGGTAGTTCTCTTTCGGCTATACGTCGGTTGAGGTATGTAAATATATAACACACGCCTACAGTTTATAAAAACAGCAAATTTATTATCACACAGCTAAGAGATACGAGTAAAAGAGTCGGGAGTTTTGTTTATAATATGGCGCAAGCCCCTTAACTCCTCACTCCTCACTCCTAACTCCTAACTGAAAAAAGGAGTTTTTTATTTGGGAATTTTTAAGAAAATAAACTTCGGATTAAGAAAAACAAGAAAAAACGTATCAGGTGCTATTGATAATGTTCTTGATAGTTATACATCCATTGACCAGGAACTTTTTGATGATCTTGAAGAAGCTCTTGTAATGGGTGACGTTGGCGTTTCTACCGCGTCGGAAATTACACTTCGTCTTAATGATATTGTTCGTAAAAAAGGTATTAAAAATCCTGCGGATGTTAAAACCGAAATCAAGGATATTGTTGCGGATATGCTTGAGGGTGGCGAGGATATGGGTCTTATTACCATTCCCTCAGTCATTCTTGTTATCGGTGTTAACGGCGTTGGTAAAACTACCACTATCGGTAAACTTGCCGCACGTTATAAAGCCGAGGGTAAAAGCGTAATTCTTGCGGCGGCGGATACATTCCGTGCTGCTGCCATAGACCAACTTGATGTATGGGCCCAGAGGGCAGGAGTTGACATTGTAAAACACAAAGAGGGTGCGGACCCTGCGGCAGTTATTTTTGATACAATTTCCGCCGCTAAAGCCCGTGGTACTGAGATTATTATCTGCGACACCGCAGGTAGACTTCACAACAAAAAGAACCTTATGGAAGAATTAGGTAAAATTTACAGAGTCATTGACCGTGAATTACCTTACTCTGACCGAGAGGTGTTACTTGTTCTTGATGCTACAACGGGTCAAAATGCAGTTAATCAGGCTCGTGAGTTTGCAAAAATTGCCGAAATTACGGGTATTATTCTCACAAAACTTGACGGCACTGCCCGTGGCGGTGTGGTACTTTCAATTAAAAATGACCTTAAAGTACCCGTTAAATTTATCGGTGTGGTCGAGGGTATAGACGATTTACAACCCTTTAACCCCAAAGCCTTTGCCGAGGGCCTTTTTGAGGCACTTCCCGAGGATTATGAGGAAGATGAAATTGACCTTTCAAAAATCAAAGAGGAAGTTGAGCCTGTTACCAATACTGAGGAAAATGAACTCGCTCAGGCTATGGGTGAAATCTTTGAGGCAATGGCAGAAATTCAGGCGGAAGACGCTGAGAATGTTGAAACACAGGCTCAGGTTGAAGATGCGGATATTGTTGACGAATCAGAAGTGATTGAAGATGCAGTTGAAACCGTAACCGAAGAAATTGCTGATGAAACAATAGAAGAACCTAAGGAAGAAGAAAAGCCCAAAAAGAAAAAAGGTTTCTTCGGGAGGTTGTTTGGTTAATGAGCAAAGAATTTTTAATCGCAACCCACAATATGAAAAAGCGGGATGAATTGTACCGCATACTTTCCCCCTTGGGTATAGACGTTAAAACCGCTGACCAACTTGGTATTGAAATTACCGACGTTGACGAAACAGGGGAAACATTCTATGAAAACGCACTTCTTAAGGCTCAGAGCGGATGCAACGAAAGCGGTATGCCCTGCGTTGCAGATGACTCGGGTCTCGCGGTTGATTACCTTGTAGGTGCGCCCGGTGTTTATTCCGCACGTTTTGCGGGTGAGCATGGTAACGACGCTAAAAACAACCAAAAACTTCTTAAACTCCTTACTGATGTTGAAGTACCCGAAAGAACTGCACGTTTCGTTTCAGTTGTTTGTTGCGTTTTCCCCAATGGTGATATTATTTCTGCCCGTGGTGAATGCAAGGGCTACATCGGTTTTGAAGAAAGAGGTAACGGTGGTTTCGGTTACGACCCCTTATTTATGGTAGGGGACAAGAGTTTTGCCGAACTTACCCCCGAGGAAAAGGATGCCTTAAGCCATCGTGGTAATGCTTTAAGACTTCTTTCCGAAAAACTTAAAGATTATTTTTCACAACAGTAATAACAGTTCCCGAATCGGTGACATCCAATAGTAATTGGGTGTCACCTTTATTTATTTCAACGGTTTTATTGCTTTTGGTTTCAAGTAGTTGGGAAAGGCTCTTTTCAGCGAAAAATGCTCTTTCTGTTTCCTCGTTATCAATAAAAGCACTTATGCAGTTTTTTATGAAAATAAATTCTTCAGTACCCTCGGTAAAATTCCCATTAAAAACTATATTCATCTCGGTTAAATAGTTTTTATCGTCGGTTTTGAATTGCAATAATATTTCATTTTCACCGAATTTATAAAAATGTGTTAAAGTATCGCTTTTTTGGTCAAGAATATAACCGCTTTCGGATAAGGTGTATGTATCGGACAGTTTATTCATCCGCTCGGTAAATGCGTGAAGGGTATCACCGTAAGTAGTGGCTTTACAGGATGAACAGACTAATATTGCTACCGTTAAACATAAAAAAAGACAGATTTTTCTCATTTTTTTACCCCTTATTGTAATATTGAATAAAAATATTTAACATTTTTTTAACATTTGTCAATGTACAATGTATATAATTATATTGTATAATTACTATGTGTAAATATAGTTATGTTTTCCCATACATTATATGTACTATATAAATTAAAATTGAGTTGGTAAATATGAAAAAATATTTAACAAAGTTAATAGTTTTAGTTTTGTGCCTTGTAGTGATGTGCTCACCCGTTCTTAGTGTGAGTGCCCTTGGGGTTAAAGGGGACTATCCCGATGGTGTAACCGCCGGGGATGCTCTTGCGGCAGTTGGCGGTACGGACAGATTACTTAATTCCGCGGTACCCCTTTTAACGGGAAGTAATTTGCAGAATCTTGTAAAACCCATGATTTACAGTAGCGAAACTCTTTCGTCGGTTTTATTGCAGATGTATCTTTCCTTTGAAGCGGAGGGTACGGATTTAAGTGCAGTCGGTATTGACACTTCCGTAAGTAGCGTTGCAAACGCACTTTCCCAATATCCCGAAGTCAGCGAAAGATTAAAAAAATACACTTCCTGGTCCGAAGTTGACCTTACGGGTGTTGACTGGGGTGTAAGGGATAAAAACGGTTTTGCTGAGGCTTTCGGTGCAATGTTTTCACCCTTTAATGACGTTTTATATATGTTACTTTCATCAGGTACACTTAAGATTTCCTTTATAAAAATCAACGGTGCGGACGGTTATTCAAATGCGGTTGTGCCAATGCTTAATGCGTTAAAATGCCCCGATATTATCCCTGCACAACAATTCCACGCGGAGGCTTCAACCAATAAAAACAGTATGGTTAAAAATATAATTCTCCCCATACTTTCATTTTTAGAAAAAACTCTTGATGCACCCGCCGCAACTCTTACGGATTCCCTGCCTTCATTCGCTTATTTTTCCGAAAGTGGCGAAACGGAAAAATGTATGGATTCCTTGATGTCCCCCATAAAGTCAAATCCTCTTTTTGAAATTGCGGCACTTCTTAATCTTTTTGATGCGGAAATGTTCACTTTCGATATTGAAACTATTATGGGCACTCTTACCTCGGGTATGGGTGGCGTACAGATAGCCGAGCTTGATATGGGGGCACTTTCAAAATGCGGTAGTCATAACGGCACTACCTTTGTTTCCGACCAGGGAAAAGCCTACGTGGTTGTTATGAGGTGGCTCGTAGAAACTCTTAAATTAAACCCCGATTTATTTAATCAGTTGCTCGGTGCTACCGTGGATAAAACTACCGGGGATTTTATGAAAAACATCCTTTCAAAGGATACGGATAAAATTGTCGGTACTATAATTCTTCTTTTCAGTCCCAGAGACCCTCAGGGTGCTGAGGCGATGGTTTACCCCGATGTGAACAGAGTAAATGTTCAGTATACACCAAATCTTAAAAAGGAAGATTACGAGAGAGCCTTGGGTGAGATGGATGACCTTCTTGACGATTTTGTAAAAGAGGGTGGTAGTTACAGAAATGTTGAGTCGATGCTCACCTCTGCTATTTACTCCGAGGCTAACATCAACTCTCTGCTTGTAGGGATTTACGGTGCATTTGAAGAAAATGGCTTAACAGATGTACTGTTGCTACTGGGTGTTGATGCTACTCCCAAAGGGGTGGCGGCACAGCTTAGTGAAAGTGAATACGCTAATGCATCAAGCGCTTTGAAAAAAGCGAAAAAATGGTCTGATGTATCACTTGATAATATCGACTGGGGATTCTATACTGGTTCAAGAAAAGGCTTTGAAAATACACTTGTTGCAGTTTTAAGACCTTTATACCCCGTAATGAGGGTGCTACTCGTTGAGGAAGATATGGTAGTGCTTGACAGTATTACTATTAAAGGTGCCGACGGTTACAACACGGCGGTTATACCCCTGTTAGAGGCTTTGGGTTGTGACTCTGGTGATATTTTAACTTATGAAAAATACAAAAAACATTCGGATACTGATAGGGTAATGAAAGATATTCTTGACCCGGTGTTTGATTTAGTTGACGATATATGCGAAAAGCCCGTTGACACTTTAACAACAAAATTACCCAATATAGTTTATTTCCTTAACGGTGGTTCACTTGAAAAATGTATAGGAAATTTACTCTTACCCATAACAAGTTTTACCGAGACACTTTCGGGTGTTTACGATATGGATGTTGATATGACGTCACTTACTTCGGAGCTTGATATGAATAAACTTCTCGGCTCAATGCTTGAGAGTACGGGTATGAAGGTTGCGGAGTTTGATATAAATACCCTCAGCGGTATGGGAACACCCGAAAAACGCACAAGTAAGCAGGTTGTAGACGGTAAAAATACCCAGTACACTTACATTGTTGCGGATAAAACGGATGTGTTTATGTCCTTACTTCGTGTTCTTGCAAGAACTATGCGACTTCCCGGTAACGAAAATCTTTTAATGGGTTCAATGGGTAGCAATGCATCCTTTGAAACATACTCCGCATCACTTACGGAGCAGTTCGAAAATATGAGCGAGGATGAGCTTATTGAGTGGCTTTTCAACCTTTTCTTCAAAGAGCGCGTAAAAGCTGAAATCGTTTTTGATGAAGAATATTCCCCTACGATTATTTATAAGGAAGCCGAAAAGAGTTATATTTGGTTATTCGCTCTGTGCGGATATTTAGGACTTTGTGCCGTGGTGGGTATTATAATTTACGCTAACAGAAAGCGTTTGTATTCTTAACTCCTGAGAGGTGTTAAATTTGTTAGTATTAAAAAATATAGTTAAAGATTATGTTACCGGTGATACTACCGTAAGAGCTCTCAAAGGTATTGATATCAGCTTCCGTGAAAATGAATTCGTGGCTGTTTTGGGTCCTTCCGGTTGCGGTAAAACCACTTTGCTCAACATTGTGGGCGGTCTTGATAGATACACGAGCGGTGATTTGCTTATTAACGGTAAGTCCACTAAATATTTTAATGACGGTGACTGGGATACTTACCGTAACCATTCAATTGGTTTCGTTTTCCAGAGTTATAACCTTATTCCTCACCAGACTGTCCTCTCCAACGTAGAACTTGCCCTGACACTTTCGGGTGTTTCTAAAAAGGAACGCAGGAAAAGGGCAATCGAGGCTCTTAAAAAGGTTGGTCTTGAGCAACAGATTCATAAAAAGCCTAACCAGATGTCCGGTGGTCAGATGCAACGTGTGGCAATTGCCCGCGCACTTATAAATGACCCCGATATTCTTCTTGCGGATGAACCTACGGGCGCTCTTGACAGTGAAACAAGCGTTCAGATAATGGACCTTCTTAAGGAAATTGCCAAAGAGAAACTCATTATTATGGTTACCCATAACCCTGAACTTGCGGATAGTTACGCCAACCGTATTATCAGTTGTCTTGACGGTGAGGTTGTAGGAGATACTAACCCATACGAACCTACTGAAGAAGATATTGAGGAACAAAAAATTAAGATTCAGAACGCAAAGGTAAAAGGTAAAAAGACTATGAGTTTCGGCTCTGCCTTTGCTTTGAGTATAAATAACCTGAGAACCAAAAAGGGTAGGACTTTCTTAACGGCTTTTGCGGGTAGTATCGGTATTATAGGTATCGCCCTTGTTCTTGCTCTTTCAAACGGTATTCAAGTTTATATTGACCGTGTTCAGGAGGATATGTTGCTTTCGTATCCCATGACTGTTGAAAAGCAGACCATGGACTTTGAAAGTATAATGAGTTCCTTTACGGGTATTACAAGCGAAGCGGTAGAAGGCACGGATGCGGACGAGGGAAAGGTTTATGTAAACGAGTCCTTTATGCAGATGGTAAACGCCTTTATTTCCGAATCCACATCCAATAATCTTGATAATTTCAAAAAATATATTGAAGATAATCAGGAAGAATTCGACGAATGTTGTAACGACGTTCAGTACAGATACAGTACCCAACTTAATATTTACAGGGCGGACACGGATGACGGTGTTATAAAAGTTAACCCCAGTACAATGATGGAAAGTATGCCCATGGACGAAAGTATGCAGGGTATGGCGTCGTCAATGTCCAGTATGACCCAGAGTTTCAGCGTATGGATGGAGCTTATCGGTGATGATAAGCTTATGGAAGCTCAATATGACGTCATTGCGGGTAGAATGCCAGATAACTATAACGAAGTTGTACTTATCGTAGACGGTAACAATCAGATTAATGAATTAGTTGTTTACGCTTTAGGTCTCAAGGACCAGGAGGAATTTACAAAGGATATTATGGCGGCTCTTGTAAGCGGTGAAACATTGGAAAATGAAACCGTTACGGAGTACACTTATGATGATATTCTTAATATGAAATTCAAGCTTGTTTTAAGTGCGGATTACTTCGTGAAAGACGAAAAAACAGGCCTGTGGCGTGATAACAGTGAAAATGATTATTACGTAAAAAAACTTGTTGAAGATGGCGAAGAAATTAAAATCGTAGGTATATTGAAACCCGACGAAAATAATACTCTTTCAATCGGTACGGGCGGTATCGGTTACACCCGCGACCTTATGGATTACGCCATTGAACAGACAAGTAAACGTCAGGTTGTTAAGCAACAGCTTAACGATAAAACAAGGGACGTTATTACGGGTTATGAATTTTCAACCCTTACAGTTAATGACTTTGACCTTGCGGATGTTGATTTAAGCATAATCGACTATACCTACCTTGACTACAAGCCCTTCCTCGAAATGGCGGAGGGAATGGATATGGCAGAGGTAGATATGACCGATATGGGTGCTATGTTCGGTTTTGACGATATGTCGGAACTTCAGAAGAAACTTATGGAAGGTTTCCTTACTGATGAACAAGTCCTCGCTTTAAAACAAGCCTATGTTGATACTCTCGCGGCTAACAGTTCTTATGAAGGAACACTTTTGAAATTAGGTTATTCCACCTTTGAGTCACCCTCATCAATTGCGTTCTACCCCAAGAGTTTTGAAGATAAGGAAAAACTTAATGAGTTGGTAGAATACTATAATCAACAGGTGACTGCTGACGGACACGAAGAAGCACAGATAAAAGTTACGGACTATATAGGTCTTTTAATGAGTAGTATTACTACCATTATTGACGTTGTAACGTACGTGCTTGTGGCTTTCGTTGCTATTTCTTTGGTGGTTTCCTCAATTATGATTGGTATTATCACCTATATCTCAGTTCTTGAAAGAACTAAGGAAATCGGTATTCTCAGAAGTATCGGTGCATCTAAAAAGGATATTGCCCGAGTCTTTAACGCGGAAACTGCCGTAATTGGTCTTGGGGCGGGTATTATCGGTATACTATCCACGCTACTGTTGGAAATTCCCATAAACTTAGCCCTTAAGTATTTAGTTCATATTCCTGCGGCGGCATCCTTACCCTTCGTTGGCGGTGTGGTACTCGTTATAATAAGCATATCACTTACGCTTATTGCGGGACTTATTCCCTCACGTATGGCGGCTAAGAAAGACCCCGTTGAAGCATTGAGAACAGAATAATAAAAAAATTATCCCCTATTGGAAAACAATAGGGGATTTATTATTGAAAAAATAAATTAACTGTGATAAAATGACAGTACGAATGCACTAAAACAGTTAGGTTGTGATTTAATGAGAAAAACATCAGCAAATATCGGCTTTATCGGTATAAGCGGTAGAGGTTCAGGTATGCTCGACTTGCTTTTACAGGTTGAGGGTGTTAAGGTTCCTGCGGTTTGTGACCTTATTCCCGAAAGAGCCGAAAGAGGTATTGAAATTGTAGAGGAGCGTACAAACAAGGCTTACCCCGTACACGCTTATCTTGATTATAAAGAAATGTTCGCAAATGAGGATTTGGATGCGGTTGTTATTGCAACTACCTGGATTACCCACGCAATGATTGCCGTTGATGCTATGAATGCGGGTCTTCACGTTGGTATGGAGGTTGGCGGTGCCGCTTCTATCGAAGAATGTTGGGAAATGGTAAGAACAAGTAGGCGTACCGGCAAAATCTGTATGCTTCTTGAAAACTGTTGCTACTGCAGAAATGAAATGGCAGTATTCAATATGATTCGTAAGGGTATCTTCGGCGAAATCGTACATATGGAGGGTGGCTACCGTCACGATTTGCGTGATGAAATCTGCCTCGGTCGTGAAAATATCCACGGCAGACTCTATAACTTTATGTACCGTAACGGCGAGGTTTATCCCACCCATCAGTTAGGACCCATTGCTAAGGCTCTTAATATTAACAGGGGTAACCGTTTCCTTACAGTAAACTCCGTTGCAAGTAAATCCCGCGGTCTTCACCAGTGGATTAAAGACAACAAGGGTGAGGAATACGACCTTTATAACACTGACTTTAACTGTGGCGATATTGTTACTACAATTATCAAATGTGCTAACGGTGAAACAATTAAGCTTACTCACGACTGCTCACTTCCCAGACCCTATACCCGTGACTACGAAGTTCAGGGTACAAAGGGTATCTACTCCGAACCCGAGGACGGCAAGGGTAGAATTTACATTGACGGTACTCACAAGGAGCATCAGAGTTGGACTCACGAATGGGATGATTTTGAACCCTGGCGTGAAAAATACGAGCATCCCCTTTGGGTTCTTTACGAAAAAGGCGGTATCAAAGCGGGTCACGGCGGTATGGACTACCTTATTCTTTCATCCTTCGTTGACAGCGTTTTCGAGGGCGAAAAAGCAAATATCGACGTTTACGATACTGCAACATGGATGGCAATTACCTGCCTTTCAGAACAGTCCGTTTCCATGGGTGGTGCACCCGTTCCCGTACCCGATTTCACAAACGGTAAGTGGATTGACCGTGAACCTATCAGACGCGGTATGTATTGCCTTGAAGAGGTTTGCGAAGAATGTTACGACTTAAGCGAAGTTACAACTGAGGAGAGTGCAGAATGAAATATTATATAGGCGTTGACGGCGGCGGTACAAAAACCGCATTTGCCCTTTTTGACGAAAACAAAAACATTGTTGAACAGTACGAAACTGAGGGTTCAAACCACGAAAATATGGAGGGTTCATTCCCTCAGGCTGCGGGTATTATCGCAGGTGGCGTTAAGGGTCTTTTAGAAAAAGCCAACATCACACTTGATGAGGTTGACGGTATTCTTATGGGTCTTGCAGGTATCGACCACCCTTATCAGCACGATGCTATGGTTGAAGAACTTGATAAATTAGGTATCAAGGGTTGCCGTATTTATAACGATGGTTTCATTGTTATTAAAGCGGGTGTTGGTGCAGGTTGCGGTATCGGTTACAACTGCGGTACAGGTACTTGCTGTAACTCCCTTGACTCCGACGGCAATATGCTCCAGATTGGCGGTTTCGATGTCCTTTCAGGTGACAAGGGCAACGGCCACTGGGTTGGCTCACAGGCTTTCAGAATTATGTATGACGAAATTTGCCTCGGTAAGGGTAAATCCTTGATTACAGAATATATGAAAGAAAAAGCAGGTATCTGCGACAGAGCGACTCTCCTTGACTCCATCGCTGTTTTAGAGAGCGAGGACGAGGGCGAGGCATTCTTAAGAAAGCTTATCGTTTCATTCTTTGACGCGGCTAACAATGATGACGAAGCGGCACTTCAGGTTATTGAGGAAATGGCTCAGAGAGGTGCGGATTTCATCTGTGGTCACGTTAAAGCAATGAACTTCGAGTGTGAAGTTATTAACGTTGTTTTGTCAGGTTCAATTCACACAAAACTTCCCTCATACAAATACACCGACAGAATGGCTCAGCTTGTTGCCGAAAAAACAGGCAGAAAGTTCAATTTCATCAAACTCCAGTGTGCGCCTGTTACAGGTTGCGTAAACTGGCTTCTTGAAGGCTAATAATTTTCGTTGAAAGGATTGATATAAATGAAAGAAATCAGCGTAACCGTCATTGGTTCAGGTTCTACATATTGTCCCGAACTTATTTATGGTTTTATTGAAGCAAAGGACTCCCTTAAATTAAAGAGAGTTGCTTTTATGGATATTGATGAAAGAAAGCGTGAAATCGTTGGCGGTCTTTGCGTTCGTATGCTTAAGAGTGCAGGTATCGATTGCGAAATCGTAATGACTGACGACCTGGACCTTGCTTTACAGGGTGCGGACTTCGTTGTTACTCAGATTCGTGTCGGTAAACTTCCCTGCCGTCACATTGACGAAAGCATTCCGCTTAAATATGACCTTATCGGTCAGGAAACAACGGGTATCGGCGGTTTCTTCAAGGCTTTGCGTACAATTCCCGTAATTGCTCACATTGCCGAGAGAATCGAAGCTATTTGCCCCAACGCCTGGCTTATTAACTTCACTAACCCCTCGGGTATTATTTCCGAGTTCCTTCTTAACCACACAAATGTTAAAGCTATGGGTCTTTGTAACGTTCCCATTGCTATGATTGATGACGTTAAAGCCGCAGTGGGCGAGGATGCAAAGATTACATACCTTGGTCTTAACCACCTTAGCTGGATTACATCCGTTAAGGTTAACGGTGAAGAAAAGTTCGACAGCATTTTCGACGATAACTTCGCTCCCACAGTTATGAAGAACATTCACGATGACGGCTTTGATATGGAATGCCTTAACGCTTGTAAGGGCTTCCCCTCATCATATCTTCAGTACTATTACAGCCGTGCATCAAAGCTCGCTTATCTTAAATCAAATCCCAAGAGCCGTGCTCAGGTTTGTATGGAAATTGAAGAAGAACTTCTTAAACTTTACAGCGACAACGAACTTGTTATCAAACCCGCACTTCTTGAACAACGCGGTGGTTACAAATACTCACTTGCAGCGGTTTCACTTATTGACTCCATTGCCAACGATAAAAAGGATGTTCACGTTGTTAACATTAAAAACAACGGTACTCTTAAGTTTATGGATGACGATGATGTTGTTGAAATTGCCGCAGTTATCGGTGCTGACGGTGCAACACCCGTTGAAATCGAAGAATTTGACAACCGTCACATTATAAGCCTTATGCGTACAGTTAAATCTTACGAGAAGTACGCAGTTGATGCAGCCATCAAAGGCTCCGACGAGGATGCTCTTAACGCTCTTATGGTTCATCCTCTTTGCGGTGACTTTGCAAAAGCAAAAGCTTGCTTCGAAGAAATGAAGCAAGCGCACAAAGCATATCTTCCCCAGTTCTTTAAAGATTAATGTAAAAACCGCCCGACAAAGTCGAGCGGTTTTGTTCTTATACAAACGGATTTTCTGTTTTATAGGGAAGGGACTTGGGCTGATTGTAACCGATTTTTTCAACACCAAGATATTTGAATACTTCAAAAATTGTCTTGCCGTAGTGACCGAAAGCAACTGCACCATGGTGGGGGAAGTTGTCTTCAATAAGCACGTGGCGATAGAATCTGCCCATTTCGGGGATTGCGAATACGCCTATACCACCGAATGAACGTGTTGCTACGGGAAGAACCTCACCCTGTGCAACATAAGCTTTAAGATGACTGTCGGCAGTTGACTGAAGTCTGAAGAATGTAATATCACCGGGTACGATATCGCCTTCGAGAGTACCGTTAGTGAACTCTTTGGGGAGGGATCTTGCCATAATCTTCTGGTATTTCATTTCGCAGAAACTAAGTTTACAAGCGGGAGTGTTACCGCAATGGAATCCCATAAATGTGTCAGTAAAGCTATAAGGAGTTTTACCGCTGATTTCTTTGTCATACATATCTCTGGGAATGGAGTTGTTAATATCAAGAAGTGTAACTGCATCTTCACTTACACAAGCACCGATGTATTCGGAAAGAACACCGTAAATATCAACCTCGCAAGATACGGGGATGCCTCTTGAAGCAAGTCGGCTGTTTACGTAACAGGGAACGAATTTGAATTCTGTCTGGAATGCAGGCCAACATTTACCTGAAATAGCAACATACTCTCTTGAACCTTTGTGAGCTTCAACCCAGTCAAGGAGTGTAAGCTCGTACTGAGCGAGTTTTTCGAGGATTTCAGGCTTTTTATTACCTTCACCAAGCTCTTTTTCCATATCTTTAACAATTTCAGGGATTCTTTCGTCACCTGCGTGAGCGTTAAATGCGGCAAAAAGGTCAAGTTCACTGTTTTCCTCAATCTCAACACCTAAATCGTAAAGGCGTTTGATGGGTGCGTTACAAGCAAGGAAATCCTGAGGTCGGGGACCGAAAGAAATGATTTTAAGGTTTTTAAGTGCAAGGATTGTTCTTGCAATGGGAAGGAAATCCTTAATCATTTTAGCACAGTCAACCGCATCACCAACGGGATATTCGGGTATGTATGCTTTAATCTCTCTTAATTTAAGGTTGTAGCTTAAGTTAAGTACACCACAGTAGGCGTCGCCTCTACCGTCAAGAAGGTCATTTTCGCTTTCTTCTGCGGCTGCACAATACATTACAGGACCGTCAAAAAGTTTTGCAAGAAGTGTTTCGGATGACTCAGGACCAAAGTTACCGAGATAAATAACAAGGGCGTTACAACCTGCGGCTTTAACATCCTCCAATGCTTTGAGCATATCTTTTTCGTTTTCAATACAAACGGGGCATTCATAAATCTCGCCCGTTTTGGAATACTCTTTAACAATAGCGCTTCTTCTGCCCTCTGAAAGTGTCATAGGGAAGCAGTCACGTGAAACGGCAACTATACCGAGTTTTACTGTGGGTATATTTTTCATAAGTAATACCTTCTTTACATAAATAATATATATATTTTACTTTGAACGGCTTGTTATGTCAATATTTAAACAGGTTTTAAGGGAAAATATTGCTATTGACATATCATTTTCAGGGTGCTATAATCTATTCAAATTTAAAAGTAAACCGTTGAAGCGGAAGTAACGGCGATGATGCCTTTACAGAGAGCCCGTGTAGCTGGAATCGGGCAAGAAACAAGTCGTCAAATGGGCCGCTGAGGGTGCAGTCAAATGCTTAAGATGAGCAAAGTATTCTGCAACGTTATGGCATACGTTAGTTGTCGGGGGTATGTTTGTACTCCGCTAAGAGTGCGATTTTTCGCAAATTCAGGGTGGCACCGCGGATAAGTTTTATTCGTCCTTGACAGATACTAAAATTCTGTCAAGGGCTTTTTGTTTTTGAAAAGGAGTAAAATTATGTTATTAACTAAACGATGGCGAAACTGCTTTTGAACCTTAACTTTTAATTAAATTTTTTGATTTTTGGAGGAAATAAAAATGTTATATAACGGTATTGATTTTGATACATATTTTAATAATTATCCCGATAAAAACGGATATTTCGGAAAGTACGGCGGAGTTTATATTGACGATAAGCTTAAAGCCGCTATGGCGGAGATTACTGAGGCTTACTACTCAATCTGTCAGTCAAGAAAATTTATTGCAGAGCTTCGCAGAATCAGAAAAGAGTTTCAGGGCAGACCCACACCCGTTACACATCTTGAAAGACTTTCCGATGCTTTGGGCGGTAAAGTTCAGCTTTACGCAAAACGAGAGGATTTAAACCATTCGGGTGCTCATAAACTCAATCACTGTATGGGCGAGGCACTTCTTGCTAAATACATGGGCAAGAAAAAGGTTATTGCCGAAACAGGTGCAGGTCAACACGGTGTTGCCCTCGCAACTGCTGCTGCATACTTTGGTCTTGAATGTGATATTTATATGGGTTCTGTTGATATTAAAAAACAGGCTCCCAACGTTGCGAGAATGAAAATTCTCGGTGCAAACGTGGTAGAGGTTACCCACGGACTTCAGACTCTTAAAGAGGCGGTTGACGCGGCTTTTGACGCATATAGTAAAGAATATAATGATAGTATTTACTGTATCGGTTCTGTTTTAGGACCTCATCCCTTCCCCATGATGGTGCGTGATTTCCAGAGCGTTGTTGGTATCGAAGCAAGAGAACAGTTTATTGAAATGACGGGTAATCTTCCTACATCAATTGTTGCTTGTGTAGGTGGCGGTTCAAATGCCGCAGGTCTTTTCGCGGGATTCCTTAATGACCCCGTTGATATTTACGGTGTTGAACCTCTCGGCAGAGGTCCTAAGCTCGGTGACCACGCCGCAAGTCTTAAATATGGTACTGAGGGCGTTATGCACGGTTTCAACAGTATTATGCTTAAAGATGAAAATGGTGAACCTGCTCCCGTTTACTCCGTTGCAAGTGGTCTTGATTATCCTTCATCAGGTCCCGAACACGCTTTCTTACAGGATATCGGCAGAGTTAAATATGATGTTGTTGATGATGAAGAGACTATCGATGCATTCTTCAGACTTTCACGTCTTGAGGGTATTATCCCCGCTATCGAAAGCTCTCACGCCGTTGCTTACGGTATGAAACTTGCTCAGACAATGGACCACGGCTCAATCCTTATTAATCTTTCGGGTCGCGGTGATAAGGATATGGACTATATTATCGAGAACTATGGAATAAGATAAAAAATATACGGTGCAATTAATCTTCTTAATAAGATTAATTGCACCGTTTCCGTTTTTAATACACTTTAATCCATTCCATATCAGGCACATCGCGGGATGCCATAATACGTATTTTTATTTCATTTGTTTCCGTAGGGGGGATTTTTACGATTTTTCTACTACCTACGGTTGTACTTTGGGCGGCTTTATTGTAATAGCCGTCCTTATTTTTAGTGAATATCGCGAAGTTGGAAATGCGTTGACCTTCGCTTATTCTTTCCGCAAGTTCAACGTATTTTACTTTTTTTACACCATTTAATTTAATAATATATTCGGGTTGAGTTTCGCCGTAACCTGTGAGAGTTTCAATTTCGCAGTTTTCGGCTAAGTTTGTGCCAAACTCATTTTCGAGCTTTTCTCCAAGTTCTAAAAGCCTTTTAACGTCTTCATCATTGAATTTTCCGTTGGGCATAGGCGGAATATTAAGATTAAATGTAGTGTTATTGCCAACTGAATTAATATATGTATTGAAAAGTCGTTCTAAGGAATGGGGCTTTTCATCCTCGTGATAAAACCAACCGGGTCTTATGGACATATCAGTTTCCGCAGGAGCAAAAACGAGACCCTTTGAATATATTATTGTTTCAAGTGAACCGATTGCAATATCACTGTTATAACTGAAACTCAAATCACCCTCTACGAGCGCACCCTCGGTCTGGGGTTTGTTCATTGAGCAAAGCTCAACTGGAACTACCGCCCATTGTGCGTAGGGAGCGGCACCTGCCTCGTTACCACACCAACGTATAATTCCCGTATCGTGGAATATTGCCGCATTGGGTTGGTATTTCTCAATTAATTCAATATAACCTTTGAAATCATAAACCTGCTTTTTACCGTTTGGACCTTCGCCGCAAGCACCGTCAAACCATACATAGAAAATTTCACCGTAGTTTGTCAAAAGCTCCGTTAATTGGTTTTTGTAGTAGGTGTTGTATTCGTCCGTGCCGTAAAGCTTTGAATTTCTGTCCCAAGGGGAAAGGTAAAATCCGAATTTTAATCCGTGTTTTTTACAGGCATCCGCGGTTTCTTTTACTATATCACCTTTACCGTTTTTATAGGGACTGTTTTTCATACTGTGTTCGGTGTACTTTGTCTGCCAGAGGCAAAAACCATCGTGGTGCTTTGCCGTAAGCACTACACCTTTCATACCCGCACTTTTAATAGCCTTTACCCATTGTTCGCAATCAAGTTCAGTCGGATTGAAAATGGCGGGGTCTTCAGTGCCGTCGCCCCATTCCAAATTTGTATATGTGTTAGGGGAGAAGTGTACAAAAGCATAAAACGGGGTTTCTCTTAACATTTGTAGTTGTTTAGCCGAGGGCTTTACATGGGCGGCGTTGTATAAGAATTCTTTGAAATCCATTATTTTTCACGTACCTTTCCTGACTTTGAAAAAGCAAGCCAGATTAATATAATACTTGCGGACATTATTGCCATAGAATGTTGGAAACCGAAATTCGCGAAAAGATGAATGCAATCGGGAGTTCCCACAACAAGATAAACTATATTGATATAAGCCACAAAGAAGAATAATAAGAATAATGCATACTTTTTGAAATCTTTTTTCTCTGCGTTGAACCCGAAATGTTTTACGAAAATAGCTACAATTCCTACTGCAAATAAAATAGCTATTATGGTAGCTAATATAACGTATTCAGAATCTTCAAATCTTACCATTACGGGTCTTACAATATTAAATCCAATAAGGAAAATCATACCTGCAAGGAAAGTAAGTGTTGTTGAAACTTTTTGTGGAATTTTGGGGAATACAACTTCAGGTACATCTTTTTCGGGTTTTAGTAAAACGATGAATGTAGTGATTATAGCACCGGCAATAAAACCTGTGAAATATTCCCAACAACCCCAAGGGTAGAAAAATTCGGGGAGATAGGACTCATTTAACATATGGTATCCGCCATTACCCAAAAAGAAGAATAAATCGGCAACAGTAATACCAATAGCGAAAGCAGAGCAAACGACCGCACCTGTTTTAGCGGCGGATTTATCTTTTATAATGAAGCGTACCGCCACAATAGAGGTAATAGCTTTTATAGCAGAGGTTATAGCCTCAATGGACTGAAAATAGTTTCTGCCACCTTCAATTTTTTTAGCCCAGGCAACATCCTTGAAATGGGATAAATAGACTTTATACGCAGTACCATCGATTTCCGAAAGGGCAAGACCTTTTTCAAAAACTTCTGCAGCTTCAGGTTGAATAGCGTTTAATATAAACGGGGATATAACGGCACTTGCCACTATATCCGTAATATAGAATACGGCTAAAAGTATAATAAAGTGGCGTAATTTCCACTGCTTTGAACTAAAAGTCTTACCAAGCATAATCCCGAAAAGGGATGCAAGACCAAATCCAAGGCATATCATCAAAAATATAGCCGAACCAACGGAAGTGTATGTTGTTTCAATACCAGATGAAATATCTTCCGCTTGATAAATAACGCCCGTAATCTGATTAAGTAATGTACCCCAACCGGGAGTTGTAAACATAAATGCTATGGAAATAAGAGCAATATGTTTTAAGTCAAATCTTTGCCTGATATCTTTTATTAAAACTACAAAAAGGGTATACACGAAACCTGCGTTTAAAAGTCCCCAGGATGAGCCCCAGCCGTGTTCTCCGCGCACTCTCCATAAAAGACCTAAAAGTAATGCGCCCATAAGGATTGTTATTACATTTTGTGCAAAGCTTTTCTTTTTCATAAAACCATCCTTTTTCGGAATGTAGTTTGATTATAATTATTATAAAAATAAAAGAACTTAAAATCAACTCGTATTATTGAAAAAAGTTAATTATTATGCTATTGTTTTAAAGAGGGAGTGATATTTTGAAAAAGTTTAAGAAAATAATTTCAATGATCTTTGTTGTTGTGTTCACAATATCATTTATAATTACTGTGGTTAACATAGGTGTTATAGAGAGTCTTAAAACTACTGCGGCATCATACGGCGCGGTGGAAGCACCCCAAAAACTTGTTCCTCAAAAGGACAAAAACGGTAACTGGGTGTTTACTACCGACCGTGAATTTAAAATTATGCATATAACTGATATTCATATAGGTGGCGGTTTCTTATCCCTCGGAAAAGACGAAATGGCACTTAACGCAGTTGCGGCTATGGTTACAAAAGAAAAACCCGACCTTGTTATTGCCACCGGCGATATTGCGTACCCGGTACCATTTCAGGCAGGTACATTTAATAACAAAACCGGTGCAACAGCATTTGCAGAATTGATGGAAAGTCTGGGTGTTTATTGGAGTGTGAATTTCGGTAATCACGATACAGAGCTTTACAGTTATTATTCAAGAGAGAAAATTTCTAAGTTCTATTCAAACGAAAATTTCAAATATTGTTTGTATGATGCGGGTCCCGAAGACGTTGACGGTTACGGCAATCAGGTGATTGAAATTAAAAACTCTAAGGGAATTATCACTCAGGCATGTGTCTTGATGGACTCTCACGCATATACTGACGGCGACTATTTAGGTATCCTGTGGAAGTACGATAATATTCACAAAAATCAGGTTGAATGGTACAAAAATGAAATTGAAAGAATGAATAAGGAAAATAACGCCGTTATAAAAAAGATACAAAAAGATGCAAACGGTGGTTTGTACGCAAAATACACACCTGTAAAAACATTGGCGTTCTTCCACATTCCGTTGGTCGAAACCCTTGATGCCTGGACTGAGTTTCAGAACAATAACTTCAAAGATACTGAAAATGTTAAATATATTAACGGTATTATCGGTGAAACGGGTAAACGTGTTTATTGCGGAATCGGTGAAGATGATTTGTTTGAAACTATGCTGGAGTTGGGCTCAACTAAGGCGATTTTCAACGGTCACGACCACTACAACAATATAACAATCGACTATAAGGGTATTATGTTCAGCTACGGTTACAGTGTTGATTATCTGGCTTATTCAGGTATATCGGGATACGGTTCGCAGAGAGGTTGTACGATTATAACTGCTAAGCCTGACGGCGATTTTACTATTGATAAATATAATTATTATAGTGAGAGATATGATTCAGAGTTTTTTGAAAAAGAAGAAGTAACAATGCAATTTGAAGATGTTACATACGAGGTAAAAGAAACCGAATAAATTTAAAAAACAAGTCCCGAGCGGGGACTTGTTTTTTATTTATATAGCCTTTATTCGGTAAACTTTTACTCCGTGTGCCTGAACAAGGTCAACAATATCATCGCAAAGGATTTCTGTTGTATTTTCCCATAAGTCCGTTACCTCGTAGGTTTTTGTTATGGGTAAATCAACATATACCTCATTATGCAACTTTGTAAGATTCATTGACATCTGCTTGGTTGTGTTGGATTTATTAAGGAAACAGAGCGCTAATTCTCTGTTTTCAAGGGGTTTTACGAGTATATCGCAAATGGCATTTGAATAAATTCGTTTTGCCTGTAAACCGCGTTTATCCTGGTCAATTGCAATAAGTTCTTTGTTTTTAAGAATTTCGAGAACTTTGTTATCCATCCGGGCACTACCGTCGGGGTTGATGAATTGTCTTATGTCATTACCTAAAATTAGGGGAGCCGCCATCATACACCAAAGGGAGAAATGAGTGCGGTTTTCTTCCACTGTAAGGTTTCCTACCCCAACCTCAAGCATATCGGGGTCATTCCAACCACCGGGAGATGCGTATTTATAAAGGCGTACATTTACCTCGTAAATGCTTATCATTGAAAGCCATGTGGGGCGGATATCGTGTGTAGTACGCCACAGGTTACCTGCTTTTGAACCCCATTTCCAAGGTCTGTTTAACCCCCATTCACATATTGAATAGCATATGGGCTTTTCTTCGGTGTTGTTCTTTTGTGCGTATTCCCTTGTAGCACGTTTAAGCTCGTAACCCATATTGGTATACTGACGTTGTGCAGAATCCATTCTGTTGGCTACGGGGTTATAAAAACGTAATGTGTTAACACCTTTTTTAAGTTCAACAATTATCTGAAGTCTGCCGTCGGGTGTAAAGCCCTTTGACTCGGGGAAATAACAATCGTATTCTTTTTCGTTATTAACCTTACAAACAAGGAATTTTTTACGGTTACCGCCTTTTCTGAAAACTATTGTTACAGAATACTCGCCGTCTTCGGGTACATCAATAGTGTCAAACTCCAATTCTCCAAGACCGCCACAAAGACCGCCTACAACGTGACCGCCATCAACTTTAGCATCCTCAAAAACTTTGGCGTCTTTGATGGTTTTACCGTGTTCTGCTTGTATTTCTATGAAATCAGGTTCGTTAACCTTACCCACATATATTTTTATAAGTTCGGGTGCAATTGTGGGGATGGATTCATTGTGGCAAAAATCGTACTTGAAGTATTCCACACCCCATTCTGCAAGTGTATCCGCGTCAATTGCTTCGTGGTATAAACTTGCGGGTAAATCCTCGCAGGTAAGCGTACCGTTGGATGTGTAAAGACCTACTTTAAATCCTGATTTATTTAAATCTTCTATCAAGGGTTTCATACCACGGGGAAAACGTGTAAGGTCACCCTGAAGTTTACCGTCGGGTGTTCTCATAGAACTTTGCCAACAGTCATCAAGATTTACATATTGATAACCCGCATCAAGAAGTCCCGTCTTTTTTAAAGCCGTAGCCATATCGGTGATGAGGTTTTCGTCAATTGTGTTACGGAAAGTGTTCCAACTACTCCAACCCATAGGGGGAGTGAGAGCAACGCCATTGTTGTATTTTTCTTTATCCTGAACGTGTAGTTTTGTGGAAGCGGCGGCTTTCTTTACAACACAGGTGGGACAAATATGCTTAGCCTTAAGGGTTTTACCTATAAGTGCACCGGCACCTACACCCGCGCCTATACCGGCGAGTAACGCAAGGGGTTTTATAAACTTCATAGTATACCATCCTTTATTTCTTTTTGAATTTACGTACAAGTGCTACAATTCCTGTAATTGCGGCGGCTCCTGCGGTAATACCCGCGGTGGCATATCCTATTTTATGCATAGCAATACTTTGCTTATCGGTTATGCGTTTTTCAATGGGACCGAGACAGGTGGGTTCAAGCCCTAATTCTTTAAAATGATATATTTTTGAATTAAGTTTCCAAGGGTCGTCTTCGTTTATGGTGGTGATTCTTATAGCGGAGCGACAACCGTCAGTATAACAACAAAAACCGCTTGTTTTATTCTGTCCCAACATAATTCCGTCAACATACCCTGTAAAGTCATTTGTGTGGTCGTGTCCGAAAAATGCGGCAATTACATCGCCTGTTTTTTTCCAACTTGCAAATTGACCGCCATTGTAACAGGGGGAGCAGGGACCTTCGCCCAGATATCCTTCAACACCATCCTTGAGCATATATTTGTTTTTGTTAAATAAATGGTGTCCGTCAACAGCATTAAAGGGGATTTCGTAAGGCTTGGCTTTTCTTAAAAGCTCGTATTCTTCAATAACTGGGGTGTGCTGGAAAAGAATGGCGGGTATTGTTTTACCACCGTGGGAAAGTTTGATTTCAGTAGCCTTTTTTTCATACCATTCAATCTGGTCCTGATGAACCCAGTCATAAACGGAAATATCTCGGTTGTCGCAACAGTTATTAGAGTCGATAAACCAAAGGTTGAGGATATCTTCCGTGCCTGCGGTGTTTTTTACAAGTAAATTACAATTAAAATTACCGCGTGGGCAGGTGGGGTCATTGTCACCGATACAATTTTCTATTTCTTTATAGGCATTAACTATTAATTCTTCTTGTCCCTGGTCGTGCTCGTGGTTACCTAAAACATAGCAGAAGGGAATGCCGGAATCTGTAATGGGTTTAAGGATTTCTCTTAAAGCCTGCTTATACTTCACAAAACCGTCAGAATCGTCTTTGTGGTTAAGGGTATCGCCCAAAAGTACAATTAAATCCGGTTTAAATGCAAGGATACCCATTTTAACAAGATTATGCATATCCCGACGTCTGTTGATTTTGTCGCGGGTGTCAAGCTCTATGTTTTCGTGCAGGTCACCCAAGGTCATTATTGTGAACTTACCGTCCTTAAACTGTAATTGATTAATCAAAAAATCACCCTCTGTCTGTTATAAAAAAACCGCCCGTAAAAACGGACGGTTATAAATGCAAGAATTATTCAGCAGCAACTTCAGCTACATCTTCAGCTACATCTTCGGTTGCTTCTTCAACTGCAGGTGTTGCACCTGCAAGCTGAGCATTGTAAGCGTCGATGAATTTGTTGATGTATACAATTTTGATAATATTAGCAACAAAGCTACCAACAAAAGGAATTAACTTCCAAATCATTATGAAAAGACCGCCGTGTTTGATTTCTACGCCGTAATCGTCGGCTTTCTGATATAATCTTTCAGCCATCTGGTAGTTCCAGATAGGAGCGTTAATACCGAGAGAAAACACATTAAGGAGAAGAACGAGGAAGTAGTTTGCGCTTTCTTTATCATCGCCGTCGCAAAGTTTGTCAACATCCTTTGTCCATTTGTACCAGAAGAAGAAACGATAAATACCAAGTGTTACAATGTTGAGAATAATGTACAAAGCAATATTTTTCTTTTTCATCATGATTGAGTTGCCTCCAATTACTTTTGAAGTATTAATGTTTAAAGAGATTGAACAAACAAATTACCCTTTAACTATCTTTATAAATAATACTATATTGAAACAGGATTGTCAATAAGTATTTGTGCATAAAACAGATAAAAAAAGAAAGGAGCAATTGCTCCTTTCCTGAAAATCAGCTGTTGAAAAGTGAAAGTTCCTCTTTTTTCTGCTGTTCTTTGTATTTTTCAAGCCTCATTTTGATTTTTTCGGCAGGGTTGAGAAGATAACTGACAGAGCAGTCATGGTTAAGAGTATCGATAATAAGTGAGCAATACTTACTCATATCGACTTCAAAATACCAAGGCTTTTCAAGAAGCTCGGGTGTTCTGTAAACAAGGTTGGTTGTAAATACACCGTCAAGAATACCTTTTTCATAAGCCTTGTCAAACTCTTGAAGACCGTTACAGAAAAGTCCGAAGCTTGTACAAACAAAGATTCGGTTAGCTTTAAGCTCTTTAAGCTTTGTTGCAACCTCGATCATTGAATCACCGGAAGAAATCATATCGTCAATAATAAGGCAATCCTTACCTTCAACGTTATCACCGAGAAATTCGTGAGCAAGAATGGGATTTCTGCCGTTTACAACAACGGAATAATCACGGCGTTTATAGAACATACCAAGGTCAATGCCGAGAACTGTCGAGTAGTAGATGCAACGGCTCATACCGCCTTCATCGGGGGAGATAACCATAAGGTGGTCGTGGTCGATTTTAAGGTCCTTGAAATTTTTGGTAAGAGCCTTAATCATCTGGTATGTAGGTGCAACATTTTCGAAGCCCTTAAGGGGAATAGCGTTTTGTACTCTGGGGTCATGAGCATCAAATGTAATAATGTTTTCAACACCCATATCTGTGCAAAGCTCCTGAAGTGCAATTGCGCAGTCAAGAGATTCGCGTCTTGAACGCTTATGCTGTCTGCCTTCATAGAGCATCGGCATAATAACGTTTATTCTTCTTGCTTTACCTTCAACGGCGGATATGGCACGTTTAAGGTTAGCATAGTGCTCGTCAGGAGAATAGTGATTTTCGTAACCGTACATATTGTAGGTAATGCCGTGATTGAAACAGTCACAGATGATATAAATGTCATAACCTCTGACCGTTTCGTGAAGTACGCACTTGCCTTCGCCCGAACCGAATCTTGTGAAGTCTGCATCAATGATGAAGGTTTCTCTCTGATAACCGTAGAAAGCGATGGTTGTTTTGTGTTCACTTTCTCTTTCTTCACGCCAGGTGGTGAGATAATTATTAATTTTCTGAGCAAGCTCCTCGCAACCGGGTGTAGCGATTATACCGAGAGGGCCTACAGGGATAGTGTTGGGAATACCGAATGCATCTGCCACGACATTAACCTCCGTAAAATATATTCTTCCATAATTGTACTAATTATTTAAACGCTTTTCAAGTGAAATCGACAAAATAATCGGTTAGAATTTATCCGATTATATTGCAATCATTTTGTAAGATGTTACAAAAAATAACTGCAGTACCCCTACAAAGCACTACAGCAAAAAATCATCTTTTGTAAATTCAAGAGAAAAAGAGGGTGTTTTAGGCTCTCTTTTTAAGGGGTCATACCTAAACTTTTTGCACTTGGAGTGTAATTGCATGATGGCGCCCATTTTTCTGCAAACCGCAACGCTGCTATCGGGCGCAATTTCAGCATATTCACAACAACCGCACTGGGGTTCTGTTTTACCCTTAAAAAGCTTCAAAGCCATTTTTACCACTCCTGACAGGGTTATTTTAGCATATTTTTCTTTTATTATCAACCTCTAATATGAAAACCACGCACATAATCAGTAAAATTACGGCAGTAATTATACTGTTGCTTATAGGGAAAGCTCGGCTTCCGGCAGTAATGGCTGTCGAAACCGTTATGCTATCGGGAAATATTTTCATTAATATTGAGCAAAAAAATGCATTCAATGCACCGTTCAGTATTTTGATGCAGACAAATACTCTCAAGGAAAAACCGCAGTTTTTCATATATGCAAATATCTGAAAAATTACAGCAACTCCGCCGAAACCGAGTATTGCACCTATAATTGGCAGTGATAAACCTTCTTTAACTGCAGTTTCACATCCGGAGGTTACTTCGGCAATGCTTTTTATGAAAACAAGAGCTCCTTTTTGAGGTATAAGTATTTCTGCGAGGGATGAAATTGCACAAAAGGTCAACAACCAGCCACATATTCCCAAGGTGGCTTCACCGGTTTCCGAAACGGAGTTGATGAAAATGTTTTTTTGCTCGGAAAGAATATTGCGAGCGTTGTTGCTTTTGTTGCTGTCTGCAAAAAAACGGGTACAAAGGCCTATTACAAGTGCGGAAAGTAAGGATGAAGCGTAAAGTATTATACCGCTTTTGTAAGACGAAAGCATAGAAACGCCAACGGCAGAGATTACAAAGGCGGGAGACGGATTGGTGCACCAGCAAAAAAGTCTTCGGGCTTCTTTTTCCGTTACAAGTCCTTGAGAAAAAATATCATTAACACTCTTTGCACCTACCGGGTATCCGCCTAAGAAACCTAACAGAATTGAAGAAAAACCGACTCCGGAGATTTTGAAAACTTTTCGAGTTACTTTTTCTGCCTTTAAAGAAATTAAGCGGAATAAAGCTGTTTTTGAAACAGCGGAAGCGAAAACCATAAAGGGGAAAAGAGATGGTATTACCTTCTCACCGCACAGAATCAACCCCTTAAGCACACCGTCAGCAATTTTTTGAGGATGAAAAATGAATCCCCACAGGCATATTAAAATAACAACACCAAAGGGTATGTATTTTGCAATTCTTTTACAATAGTTTTTAGCCATATTCAACACACCTCAAAGATATTTTATGAATAAAGCGCATAAAAATATTCAAAGGGGGATTTTAATGAAATTAAAAGGGCTAAAGGCAGTAAGTGAAAGTATAAGCAGTTGCACTATTGAGCTTTTTTCAAATTCCCGTGTCATTGTTACGGATTGTAAGTGTGTTGTGGATTATTCAAAAGAATATATAGTGTTAAATTTAGGCGATTTGAATGTGAAAATAACGGGTGAAGGCCTTGTTGCCGATTCTTTTGTTTTCGGGCAGACAGACATTAAAGGGAATATAAAAAAAATCGAATTTATATAATCAATTTAATAGGGGGTGACGACTACGGTAAGCGTTTTACGGTACATAACCGGCTACGTTGAGTTTTGTGCACAGGGGGGCTTCCCCGAAAGGTTCCTTAATCTTTGTAAAGTGAACGGATTGAGCTTGTGGAATGTGGAAAATGATGGTGTAAAGGTCAAAGCCTGTACATCTGCTCGAGAGTTTGAAAATATGGAAAAACCTGCTCAAAACTCGGGAATGACACTAAAAATTCTTGCAAATAAAGGTATTCCATTTTGGGCGAAGCGTCATAAATGGCGCTGTGGAGTGCTTTTAGGTGTGTTTATTGCCGTGTGTCTTGTGTGGTATATGTCCGGGTTTATATGGGAGGTGGAAATGGCGGAAGAAGGTGGTGTAAAGATAAATGACTTTACACAGTCGTTAGAGGATTTAGGAGTAAAACCGGGTGCACGGAAATCAAAAATTGACATTCCGCAGGTACAGGAGGCGTTACTCGCAATGTATCCCGAGTTGTCTTGGGTGTCCCTTAATATTTTTGGAGATAAAGCGAAAGTCGAGTACACTCCCGCTGCTCCTGCACCTGAAATAATAGATACCAAAACCCCTTCTAACATTATAGCCGGAAAAAACGGAAAAATTATTCTCGTAGAAGGCTATGAGGGTACAAACGCGGTTGAAGAAGGGGTGTTTGTTTCCGAGGGCAGTTTGTTGATTTCAGGGGTGAGGACCAATGCTGACGGTAGTGAAGCACTGGTAAGAGCGCGCGGAAAAGTTTTTGCCGAAACTAAGAACATATTCACTTCACAGACGGAGTACGAAAATGTCTTTAAGATGAGCACGCAAATCCATATAAGATACCGAGTTGATTTGTTTGGATTAAGAATTCCGTTGGGTTTTAAACCTAAGGAAGAATCAATTGCCCAAACCGAAATACCTCTTACGGTTAATTCCACCATATTGCCCGTTGGTGTTATAAGAGATGAAGGTGTTGGTTTTGGCGAAACGGATGGCAAGTATAATTCTCAGGAGGCGTATATGTTGAATTATCTTGCCTGCATCAGAGAAAAACGGAATATGTACGGGGATGCAGATATAAAAGAGTTAAGCTTTACCGAAAGCGATACGCAAACAGGAAAACAGCTTACGATGAAGCTTGTTTGTGTTGAAAATATAGCTACGGAAAAGCCTGTGTATGTAGAATAAAACTGATACCTTTTAACAAAAAAAATTGGAAATTTTAGTGGACATTTACAAAAAATGTGGTATACTGTTTTGTGTAAATAGTATTTTATAAAGAAGGTAATTAAGTCGGAACAGATAATTAATGTTGACAGAATGGAGCAAGCGGTAAGCTTATTTGGCAGTTTTGATGAAAATATAAAGCTTATCGAAAAATCCTTCGGAGTGGATGTTATCAGTAGAGGCTCCGATATAAAAATAAACGGTGAACCCGAAAATGTTGCCAAGGCAGTCAAGGCGGTTAACGGACTTTTGATGCTTCTTAATCGTGGAGAAACCCTTAATGAGCAAAATGTAAGGTATGTTATATCCCTTGTTGACGACGGTAACGAAGATAAAATAACAACAATGTCCGGGGATTGTGTATGCATTACGAGTAAGGGTAAGCCCGTTAAACCAAAAACTCTGGGTCAGAAAAATTATGTTGAATCCATAAAAAATAACACAATAGTCATCGGTGTGGGTCCTGCGGGTACGGGTAAAACCTATCTGGCGGTTGCTATGGCGGTAAATGCTTTCAGAGCCAAAGAGGTAAACCGTATTATCCTTACGAGACCTGCGGTTGAGGCCGGTGAAAAATTAGGTTTTCTTCCCGGTGACCTTCAAAGTAAGGTTGACCCTTATTTAAGACCTCTTTACGATGCGCTTTTTGATATGTTGGGTGCAGAAAATTTCAATAAATATTTAGAGAGAGGCAATATTGAGGTTGCACCCCTTGCTTATATGCGAGGAAGAACCCTTGACGATAGTTTTATTATTCTCGACGAGGCTCAGAATACTACACCTGAGCAGATGAAAATGTTTTTAACCCGAATGGGTTTCAATTCAAAAGTTGTTGTAACAGGTGACGTTACACAGATTGACTTGCCCGAGGGAAAGCGATCGGGTCTCGTTGAAGTTACAAAAATTCTTAAAAATATGGAGCAAATTGATATTGTACGTTTTACGGGTAAGGATGTTGTAAGACACAAGCTTGTACAGGATATTATCAGGGCTTATGAAAAATACGAGGAGGCAAAGAAAAGGAAATGAAAGAGAAAATAAAAGTTATTATCACAAATGACCAGAAGGCAATAAAAATTCCTACCGGTGTAAGACTTCTTGTAAGGCGTTGCTGTAATGCGGTTCTTACTTTCGAGAATTTTTCTGAGCCTGCGGAAATAAGCGTTACATTTGTTGATGATGAGCGTATTCACGAGCTTAATAAATTGCACCGCAATATTGACAGAAGCACTGATGTTCTTTCGTTCCCTTTGGGTGAAGACGGTGTTTACGATAAAAATCTCGAAACAGGTGCCTGCCTTTTGGGTGATATTGTTATCTCTGTTGAAACTGCGGTTCGTCAGGCAGAGGAATACGGTCATACATTACAACGTGAAATGGGTTTCCTCACGGTACATTCAATGCTCCATCTTTTGGGTTATGACCATGTGAACGGAGGTATTGAGGCAGTTCATATGCGCGAAAAAGAGGAACACGTGCTTACGGAGCTTGGATTAAAACGTAACGAGTCTTATTATATGAATTCCGAGGAGGAATAGTATGAAAGATTTAAAAAGCCTTTTGAGGAGCTTTATGTACGCTTTTAAGGGGCTTGGTTGGATGATTTCTCATGAACGTAATTTCAGAATTCATCTTACTTTCCTTGGGTTTATGACCTATTTTCTTGTTCGGTTTGATTATTTTGTTTTGAGCAGAACCGAGGTTGCGCTTTTGATAATTACGAGTGCCTTGGTATTAGCAAGTGAAATGATGAATACCGCCATTGAAAAAACCAACGATGCCGCCACAAAGGAACGTAATAACGCGGTTAAGGTTGCGAAGGATGTAGCAGCAGGTGCGGTTTTGGTTTTTGCCATTTCTTCAGTTTTTGTAGGTTTTGCTATTCTGTGGCAACCTCTTGCATTTAAATCACTTTACATACACTTTTCCGAGAATCTCTTGAGTTTAGTGTTATTAGTAACAGCGATTATAATTTCGATGATTTTTATTTTCAAATTTGATTTCAACAAAAAGGAAAAACAATAATGTCACAAAGAAAAACAGCTTTTATAGCAATAGTAGGCAGACCCAATGTGGGCAAATCTTCAATTCTCAATCGTCTTTTAGGGCAGAAAATTGCCATTGTGTCATCAAGACCCCAAACCACCCGTACTAAAATTATGGGTGTTCTTACTGAGGGTGACGTTCAGTTGGTGTTTACTGACACCCCCGGATTTCATAAGCCTAAAACCAAGTTGGGTGAAAAGATGATTCAGGCGGTTGATGACAGTATAGGCGGAGTTGATTCCTGCCTTTTTGTAACTGAGCCAAGGGGCGAAATAAGACCTGCGGAATTAGAATTACTTGAAAAACTCAGAGCAGAAAAAATTCCCGTGGTTCTCGCCATAAATAAAATTGATATGATTGCTGATAAACAGGAGCTTATGGCGAGAATTTTAGAGCTTACAAAACTTCTTGACTTTCAGGCGGTAGTGCCTGTAAGTGCTCGTGACGGTGACGGTATGGAGGCTCTTAAGAATGAACTTATGAATCTTGCGGAAGAATCTGAATTTTTCTTTCCAGAGGATACCTTGACAGACCAGCCCGAGCGCGTACTCGCTTCAGAAATGATTCGAGAAAAGCTTCTTCATCGCCTTAATGAGGAAATTCCACACGGTATAGCGGTATCTATTGAGAAAATGCGTGAACGTGAGGACAAGCCCATACTCGATGTTGAAGCGGTAATATACTGCGAGCGTGAAAGCCACAAAGGTATAATTATCGGCAAAAAAGGTGCTATGCTCAAAGAGATTTCAACCAACGCACGTCACGAGCTTGAACAGTTTTTTGACTGCAAGGTTAATCTTCAGTGTTGGGTAAAGGTTAAAGAGGATTGGCGAAACCGCGAAGGTCTTATTCATAATTTCGGATTGGATTAATTTAACTTTTTTATAACCTGTATTCACTGTATAAACACATTCCCGTTGAATAAAATATTATTACAGATATTTCGGTGGGAGTGGTGTTATGGATGAAAATGAACTTTGGCAACGGTTCTGCGAGGGCGGTAAGGTAGCCGATTACCTTGAGTATCGCAACTGTGTAAATGCCGTAAATAAAACGGAGTTGGAACCAAGTGATAAAGATAACCGCACCGGGTCTTGTAATAAGGGAACAGAGTATCGGTGAAGCCGACAGACTGATTACTGTGCTTACCGCACAGTATGGTATTGTGCGCGCTTTTTCCAGAGGAGCTAAAAAAACAAAAAGTAAAAAGCTTGCGGCAACCTCTCTTTTAGCATACTCCGATTTTACTTTCGTTAAAACCAAAGATGCCTATTCCGTTGAGGATGCGTTGGTTAAAGAGGTGTTTTTTGAACTCCGTCAGGATGTTGAAAAAATGGCGTTGGCTCAGTATTTTTGCGAGCTTGCCAATGAGTTTTGTGATGAGGATTATGAGTCGGGGGAGATTCTCCGACTTTTTCTTAATGCCCTGTGGCTTTTAAAAGAAGATAAGAAAGGACCTCTCTTTGTTAAAAGTGTTACAGAGATGAGGTTAATGTCCCTTGGTGGATATATGCCCGCCCTTGTAGGGTGCGATAATTGTGGTGAGTATGAGTCCGATATAATGTATTTTTCACCTGAAAGCGGTAAAATTTATTGCGAGAACTGTTTGCCAGTAGGGCAACGTTATAGTGTGAATGCCTCGGTAATTCAGGCGATGAGATACGTTTCTCTTTCGGATTTTGAAAAAATTTTCTCTTTTACTTTATCCGAAAATGCCCTATATAAATTTGCACAGGTCAGCGAAGGGTATTTGTTGCATAAAACTCAAAGGAAATTTAAAACACTTGATTTTTATAGGACTTTAACGATATGAATAAAATGACTAAGTATTTAAAAGCACTTGAATTTGATAAGGTTTTGGAGCTTCTTGCGGTGCGTGGTTGTAATGACGATGCTAAAGAAATTATTATGCAGTTGCGTCCCGAAACCGATATAAACGTGGCGCTCC
>JAZNVE010000180.1:0-6844 GCA_045592665.1 Acutalibacteraceae bacterium | reverse complement strand
TTACGGCTTCAGTGTTATTTTATTCGCATAAAACTGTCCGAAGGACAATAACACTGTGCAAAGCACAATAAAACTGCGAAGCAATATCACTCGCCGTATGGCGAATAAAACTGCCGAGTGTCCTTATGAACACTCGGCATAAGCGAAGGGATTTTTGTGATTTTATTGTTTAGCGCCGTTGTCGAACATTTCGAGGGTTTTAACTGTTGCTGCGAAGCAGTTAGCAATACCTTCTTTGTTCATATTGTCGTAGGAGTCAAGTCTTGTGTGATAATATCTTTCAAGCTTGTGGTTAAGACCTGTAACACCTGCGGCTCTGAATCCGCCCTGAGTAAAGCCTGCTGCGTCAACTGCACCGCCAAGGGGAGGAATCCAACCCTTTTTACAGGGAACACCCGCTTCGATAGCTGCCTCGTAGAAAAGGTCAGCAACTTCTTTGTCGGTTTTAACCGTACCGTTAAGGTCGCGGTAGTTAGCCATAAGGTATTTTGACTCGTTAATTGTGTCGAATGCGTAGAAGAATGTGGGAACATCCTTGAATTCGTCCTTGTGAGCCTCTGCCCAAGCCTTTGAGCCTCTGAGACCGATTTCCTCAGAACCCGTAAGGATAACGCCAACCTCGGTGTTTTCGAGTTCAATACCTTCGTCCTTAAGGTATTTAAGAACTGCGATACCCATATAGCAACCTGTAAGGTTGTCGTTGGCACCGTCAACAACACGTTTGTAGTTTACCATAAAGTAAAGACCAATCATAAAGGGTACGAAAATAAGACCAATAAGACCGGCAATAACTACGGGGTCGGAAAGGTCGGGCATTGAGGGTGCAACACCTGATTTTATAACGTGAGCAACTGAAAGTGCAAGATAGTAAAGAGCACCAACAACGGCTATAATAGCGTGACCTTCAAAACCTACACCGCCGAGAGCATAGTTTACGGGCCATTCCCAGGTTGCATCGGGGTGACCGTTAAAGATGATTCTGCGCTTGGTTTCACCGGAGCATTTTTTTATGGCTGTTACGTTGTGGCTTGTTTTCTTCTTGAAAATGGGATCAAGAAGCTTTTTGTAGAAACCGAACTGAATAAGGACTATTGCAAAACCCACAATAATAAGGGGAATTGAAATAACGGGCATAAAGAAGAAAGCGGCAATTGCAAGAATTACAAAGGTCATTGTAAAGTAAATCCAGCCGTAGAATGCACGGGGAGAAACAGTGTAAGATTCGAGCTTTACGTCTTCACAACCGCAATCTTTTTTAAGTACCTCTGCCATATATTCGCAGGACTTCTTTTCACCCTCGCTACCGGGGTCACGCTTGCCACAGGTTTTGATAACGTGGGTGATTTCATCAATCATATAATCGGCATAGGTGTTTTTTTGCTCAATACCTTTTGAGAGGTTTGTTTTGTTTTTGACGGACATTTTCCTCACTCCAAAAATAAATTCATAATTATATTTTACTTTGTTTTAATTTAATGTCAACAAAAAATTAACAAATCTCACATTTATTTCAATAAAATATCAACAAAAATCGGGTAGTGGTCACTTAAATTACTGAAATCCGGTTGAGAAAGAATAATATATCGCAATACTTTTGATTCCCCACTAAGAAAAATATGGTCAGCCCGATATGATGAAAAGCCTTTATTTTCTCCGTGACCCTTTTCGAGCGAAAGTTGAAGGGTGTCGGTAAAGACTGTGCAAAGCGCTTCGTATATACAGGCAGAGTCGATGTTTCCCGAAAGTCTTTTGTCAGAATTAATGTCGCCTACAAAAAACACGGGATAGTTATGCTTCTCTTTTAATTCATTAGTTAAAGCGATAATGTCCGTTGCCTGTTCCAAAGGGGAGTCATGCCCTTTATCTTTTAAGCTAAGGTGTGTATTGATAACTAAAAAATTTTTGTTGCTTCTTTTTTCTTTAAAAAGTCCCCACACGGCACACCTTAATTTACCGTTATAGCTCTGAGGAAAAACATATTCACCCCATTGTTCTAAAATTACTCTTTCGTCATTATAAATAATGGCGGTCATCGTGCCGAGAACAGTGGTTTTAAAAGGGGATATGAATTTGTAAGAGGTTTCTTGATTTAATGAGTAAAACCAATTACGTCCCACCTCCTGCAGTCCCGCCACATCGGGCTTTAAGGTATTCAGAATATCACAAACCCCCGAAGCGCGTAAATAGGCGGGGCTACCCTCAAAGCCGGGAGTATCCGCCAATAAATTATAGGACATAATACGCAGAGTGTCTTGGTCTTTGGGATATGTTTTGTCAAGGGCATTTATAACTGAACTGTATTTTTTTTCGGGTGTATAAGAGGCTTTTGAAAACGGAAAAGCCAAAATTATAAAAACACATAGCAATAATAAAATTAACTTGAAGAATTTTTTCATAAAAATATTCTATCCAGAAAAAGAAAAAAGTCATCTGGGATAGATGACTTTTTTGGTTAATGCAATGAATGTGTTTCTCTTTGAGCGGCTACGAGGTTTGAATAAATACCGCCCATATCTATAAGCTCCTGATGTGAGCCAACCTCGGCAATTTTGCCTTTTTCGATTACAACAAGCCTGTCGGCATTTCTGAGTGTTGCTAATCTGTGAGCGATTGCAATAGTTGTTCTGCCCTCGATAAGCCTGCCGAGAGCCTCTTGAATTTTAATCTCTGTTTCAGGGTCAAGGGAGCTTGTTGCTTCGTCGAGAATAAGTATACGGGGGTTTTTAAGTATTGCTCGGGCAATGCTTATACGTTGCCTTTCACCACCCGAAAGGGTGTGACCGTTTTCACCGATAACCGTATTATATCCATCGGGAAGTTTCGCTATAAATTCGTGAGCGTTGGCTGCTTTGGCAGCGGAAATAACCTCGTCGGGTGAGGCATCGGGACGGGCGTAGGCTATGTTTTCAAACACAGAGCCCGAAAAAAGATAGGTTTCCTGGAAAACCACGCCGATATTGTCGCGTAATTCCTTGGAAGGTACGCTTTTAATATCCGTACCGCCGATGGTTATTTTACCTACACCCGGGTCATAAAGGCGCATACAAAGGTTAATTACGGTGGATTTACCGGCACCAGAATGACCTACAAGACCAATCATTTCGCCCGGCTTAATTTCGAAATTGATGTTTTTAAGAACCGGCTCGTAGGATTTATAACCGAAGGTTACATTTTCAAATTTAATGGACTTTGAGGCATCTAATTCTATGTGGCTTTCAACCTCTTTTTCCGCAGGCTCCTCGTCAAGAATTTCGTAAATCTTGACAAGGCTTGTGGTACAGTCAGCGAGACGTCTGGGGAACATTGAAAGCCAGCGCAAGGGTGCGTAAAGATAGGCGAGGTACAAATTGAAGCGCACAAGCTCGCCGATTGAAAGTGTACCGTCCAATACCATTTTACCGCCGATTATGAGCACTAAGAATTCGCCCAAAGCCATAAAGTTACCAACAAGGGGGAATGTAACCGCCCAGAATTTTTCGTTGGAGGCACTTACCTTGGCGAGCTTTTTTGAAACATTGGCGAATTTTTCGATTTCACGTTCTTCGTTACCAAAGGATTTTACCACACGTATACCCTTAATAATATCGTGTAAAATTGAGGTCGCTTTGGAGTTTATGCGCCATTGCTTAAAATAACGAACTCTCGTGGCGTGACGGAATCGGGTCATCATAAGAGCACCGATGGGAACAGGAACTAAAACAATAAGGGTCAGAAGCCAGTTGGTTCTGAAAAGTATTACAAGAATTACGGTGAACATAATTACTTGTTGTATAAGGTAACGCCCCTGTTGGTTGAAAAATTCTTTTACCCTTTCCGTGTCGTGGGTTACGCGGTGTATAAGATTACCCGCGGAGCGTTTGGACATTGAGGTAAGGGACAATTCCTGTATTTTACCGTAAACTATGTTTCTTAAATCGCCCGAAAAGCGTGAACCTACTTTGTTGGAAAGTCGGGAGCTGAAAATATTGAACACCTGAGAAATTCCAAAGGCGACAGCCATTATTAAGGCGATAGCCACAATGCCCGCTGTACGGGATTGAAAAAAGGGCGTTGCATCCGCTGTGGGTATAAGATAGTCGTCAATGAGAATGGAGTTGAAAAGGGGCATAATTGCCGAAATTACATTGGCAACCGTCAGAAGGAGTCCCGCGCCGATTACGGGCTTGATGTAGGGCTTAAAGAAACCGAATGCTCTTGAAAAAACGTAGGATTTTTTTACACAGAACATACACATATTCATACCCCTGAGATAATGCCTGTGGCATTTGGGACAAACGGGAAGGTCGTTTATGTCGATATCAAGCATTTCACCCGTTTCAAAAAGGTGATTAAGTACCTTTACAAACTCACCGACTTCACCAACATAGCTCATTGAAAAGCGACAGATGTGAATATTTTCACTACCGTCATCTTTGGCGTTTTTAGGCTTCAGCTCAAGACGACCGCAACCGATATCCGTATACTGAACTGCTTCTGTGATATCTGTAATATTAAATTTTTCTTCTGAACCGTCAAGGCTTTTGGTTATGAAATCCCCGTCGAGTGTCAGGGTTCCGTAACAGTTTTTGCCTTCGGAGGATATATCAAAATGCGCAATAATCTTTTTCATAATCAATACAAATAAGGCTCAAGAAGTCTTTTGCTCTTGGGTTCGGTTTTTTCAAAGTTCGGAATGACGTATCTGTTGCCGTCCATATCAAAAATAAGAAGTGTGTCATCCGTAGCAAAACGCATATTACGGGTGATATCACGAACAGTAAAATTCTTTTCTTTACCGTCAACTATGGTTTGAAAATAAAAGTGCCCCATTCGCTCTTTTACGCTTTTTATAGATGTTACGGTGGGACAATAGTATCTGTTTTCCAGCTCTTTTTTTGCATTTTCACAAGAAGCTTTGTCAAGCTCGTTTAAATCCCTGATAATGCCGATTTCCTTATCGTCAAGGTTATGAACGCAGATGTATTCATCCTTAAGAGTATAAGGGTAAGTACGTATAAGTTTTACTCTGCCGATATTTTCACCATCCAAGGTCATAAGCAGAAAACCGTTGTCATTAAAGGAAAAAACGCAGTTTTCGGGATTTAAAAATTCGATTGAAAGCTTATCTGTTTTCATCGTGCTCCTTCTCCTTTTCTTCATCTTCTTCGGAATTGCTTTCACCTATACCGATAAATCGAAGCGCTTCCTCTTGTAGTTTGTACATTTTATAATAGGCACCCTTTTTCTCTAATAATTCCTCATAAGTACCGAATTCTATACATTCACCGTCATCAATAACTGCCAGCTTATCCGCATCGCGTAGTGTGGAAAGTCGGTGGGCAATGGCTATGGTTGTTCTTCCGTTTTTCAGTTCACTTAAAGAATTCTGGATATTCCGTTCTGTTTCCGTATCCATAGCAGCGGTTGCCTCGTCAAGAATGAGGATTTTAGGATTCTGTATAATGGTACGTGCTATGGATATTCGCTGACGTTCGCCCCCCGATAAGCTTTGTCCGCCCGAGCCAACGTAGGTTTCGTAACCATCGGGGAGCTTTGATATGAATGAATGTGCCGAGGCGGCTTTTGCGGCGGCTATTACTTCGTCATTGGTGGCATCAGGACGGGCGTAGCGGATGTTATCCGCAATAGTACCCATAAACAGGAAAATATCCTGCGAAACGATACCGATATTGTTCCTGAGTTGTTTGGATGAAAGCTCCTTAACATCAACACCGTCAATTTTTACAACACCCTCTTTGGGGTCGTATAGCCTTGCAATAAGGTTTGAAAGTGTAGTTTTACCCGCACCCGTTTTACCCACAATACCGAGCATTTCTCCTGCTTCGATTTTAAGGGAAAGATTTTTAATTATGGGATGTGCAGGCTCGTATTCAAACTGAAGCTCCTTTAATTCAACTGAGCCTTTGAAGTCATCGAGAATTATGGGATTTTCCTTATCCTGTACATCGGGCTCGGTATCCATAATTTCAAAAACACGCTGAGCAGAGTCCACGCAACGAGCCCACCAGGTTGTAACCCACGAGAGGAACTCAATGGGAGCCTGAAGCATTTGAAGGTATACTACGAAGGTGAGAAGTTCGCCAATGGTAATTTCCTTGGTGGTAACCGCCATAACTCCGCCTATACCTAAAACAACGGCACTGATAAGATAAATAATAATTGAAAGAATAGGGAAAACCGTACCCTCAGTATTGGCGGATTTTATTTCAGCATCAAGAAGCCCCGTACTGATTTTATCAAACTCGCCCAATTCCTCGTTTTCTTTTGAGAAAGCCTTGATTATACGGTGGCCGTTAATATTGTCGCTTACTTTTGAAGTAAGGCGGGAGTTCTGAACCCATACTTTATGGTGAAGTTTCCTGAATTTTTTATTTACAATGGGGTATATGAAAAGTATAAGCCCCGTAGCAATTAAAATGAAAAGGGTTAACTTGTAGTTTGTAAGGAACATTATGATAATAAGTCCTACAACGGTTATGGCGTTACCTATAAGGTAGGGGAAACCGTCAACAAAGAACCAGTAAATATTGTTGGCGTCCCTTGTAACACGGTCCATTAACGAACCCGTCTGTTTATGAGTATAAAAGCCAACGGAAAGTCTTTGCATTGCTTTGAAGATTTTTAATTTTATACTGTAAACAACCTCGGGGAGGATACCCGCAACAATGTACTGATAAACGAGGGTCAATAACTGTTGGGATATTTTAAGAGCCGCCATAGTGAGAACTACGGTTATAAGAGCCTTGAATAAATCGTCGTAGGCGAGGGTGTTATCAGGGTTTAAAACCTCGTCATAAAGTTTCTGGGTTGAAAACTGAGGAATTAAGATGTTGATACCGCTACT
>JAZNVE010000179.1:0-6528 GCA_045592665.1 Acutalibacteraceae bacterium | reverse complement strand
GACCCATATATTTCACCCTTGTTCGGAAGTTTTGAAAAATTCCCTAAGGTAACATTGATATGCGGAACTGCAGAGTTGGCTGAGAGCGATAGCGACAGAGTATATGATAAAATGAAAAATGCAAATATTGATGTTGAGCTTTACAAATTCGAGGGCATGTGCCATTGTTTTCAGTTGTTTTCATTTCTACCCGAAAGTAAAACAGCATATAAACTTGTAAAAGCAAGGATATTGGAGGATACAAAATGAAAATTCTTGATAATAGCGATAAACACTTATTACCAATTTTACCGGAGATTGTTTCAAAAGAATTGGGGAAGAATGCCGATAAGTTTAAGTTTATTGGTGGCGGTAGTTTTGGTAGAGTTTATAAGGCTGTGCTTTCCGATGGAAGAACTATTGCTATAAAAGCTTATCGAGTACAGGGTTCACAATACGAAGAAGCGGAACAGCTCAAACTTCTATCAGGGAATACAAGTGTAAAGATGCCCGAGGTTCTTTTTGTTTATGAGGATGAAGCTACGGCAATTTTAGCTATGAGCTTTGTTTATGGACAGAATGTGTTAAATTCGATGTTCTTGTTAAAAAACAAGAGTCAAAAACAGAAATTTGCAAATGATGTTATTTCAGGTATGCTTGAATGGCATAGCGTAACAAATGATAAATTTGGTTCTTTGTCAAACCCGATTTATGATAGTTGGTACGATTATTATAAGGAAGAAAAGCAGAAGCCATGGCTCGCTGCTTTGAAAGAATTATCAGACAACGGAAAATTTAGCAAGAAAAAGTTAAAACTCCTTGTAGAAGCAACCGAACTTTTCAACAACTTACCCGAAGAAAATACAAAGCCTGTTGTTATTCATGCAGACCTTAATATAATGAACATAATGGCTGACACCAAAACTTTGAAGCTTACAGCATTTATAGACCCCTGCGGTAGCATTTGGGCAGACAAAGAATATGATTTATTCCAACTCCGTAATATGTGGGGCGATGCCTACGGTCTGTATGAAACATATAAAAGTAACAGTGAAATGTCTGAATTTACCGATTTTAGAGTTGCCTATTATGCTTCTATGCACGAAGCTGCAATGAGACTTAAAGGTGGTCTTATCATGCCGTTGTGGGAAGATTTGAATAATGCACGATTGAAAAAAGAGATGAAAAAGCTGAAATAAAAGATGTGATTTAATGAACATAGGTGAACTTGTAACCGTTAAGACCATTGAGAATAAAAATGCCTTGGATGAAAAACATACACCATATAGTGCTGAAATACGATTGTTATCTTGTGTTCAGCAAGGTGATATTGAATCCCTGATAACACAACTTAAAAATCTTGATTCTATCATCGTTATGGGGCGAATGTCTGATGATGAGCTTATGCAGCACAAGTATATGGCAGTCAGCACAATTACTCTCGCAACCCGATATGCTATTCAGGGTGGACTTAACGAAACTAAAGCCTATGAATTTTCAGACAGAGTAATCAAAACAATTGATAAACTGACTGATAAAAATGAAATATTTATGTGCTTGGGAATTGAAATTGTTAAGTTAACAGAAGATGTTAAAAAGAATAAAAAACAGCCTGAATTTTCACCGCACATAAGAAATTGCATGAAGTATATAAATGAAAATCTTTCTCAAAAAATCAGTGTATCATCCGTTGCTGATTATTGTGGAATTTCAGCAGATTATTTATCACAGATATTCAAGAAAGAAATGGATGAAAATCTTAGCACTTATATTTTAAGACAGAAACTTGAAAAAGCTAAAATCTTATTACTCAAAGGTGTTAATGAAAAAGAGATATGTACTGAAGCCGGATTCTCTTCTCAGACATATTTCATAACGGTGTTTAAACGATTCTATAAAATGACACCATATGAATACATAAAAATAACCCAAAGTAATGATTAAATGCTTCAACTGTCCTCCTCGTGAGGACGGTTTTTTCTTTATCCCATCCCAAAAATAAAGGCGCCACATTTCTGCGACGCTAAAAATATTTATATATGCTATGTTTGCATAGTTTTTATAAGCTGCACTTTTTATAAAACACCACGATTTTTCAATCGCAATTCTCTTTCAATATCAGAAATCACCTTTTTAGTGTTTTCTTCTATAGCTTGACTTACACCAATAACAAGCAAATTAACTAGTTCGTCAATATAATCGTTATTTATGTAATATTTCAAATCAGGGTTTTTATCAAGTGAATGTCTTATAATTTTTTCTATTTGATAGTCTCTCAAACCATACTGCATAATTTACCCCTCATATTTTACATTAACATATTGAATCAAGTCTGTTAGATGGTCAATAACTTTTCGCTGTTGCAATTCCCATTCTTGTTTTGTGTTCTTTATCTTTAAGATGATAGCATTCTTTCCGATTTTCTCGTAAAAAAGTTCTTTTATTCTTTCCCGTTGTTCTTCTGAAACATCAACATTTTCCTTTAAACCGTGTTTGCATTGTTCATAAATATCTTCTTGTGAATCTTCCGATGCATATGCGATAAAAAAAGAACAGCATAACAATATGTCGACCGCCTTTTTCATTAGCAGGATTTCATCAAAAATCCCATTAGCAGGAAATTAGCAAAACGACATTTTTCGTGCTAATTTTCATTAGCAAACCGTCCGCCTTGAAGGTGGATGTTATTTTATCGTAATTTTAGTTAATTTCATTAGCAAAAAAATTCTTGCTAATGGATTTTTGACCTTTTTACGAGAAACCCCAAAATGACAAAGAGCCGAAAACCCTTGTAAAATAAAGGTTTATCGACTCTTTTTTGGCACCCCCTATAGGAATCGAACCTATATCTAATCCTTAGGAGGGATTTATTCTATCCATTGAACTAAGGAGGCTTATTAAATTAACTACATCACGGTCAACTCAAAACAAACCAATTATATCAAAATAACAGTATTTGTCAAGTGATGACCGTGGGGAGATGTTTTTATTTTACGGGTTTTTCTTTATTCTTTTTTCTGAATATGACGAACTTACTAAAAATATAATTCATAAGAACAACAACAACGGAAAGCACCAATTTTATAAGAAGCTGACCCCAGATGTTTTCTTCCCAGGAAAGCATTTGTACAGCGACAGCAAGTCCAACATTTTCAAAAACGAAGCTTAAAATTCGGGCAGATAAGAATTCGAAAGCCTCTTTACCAACAACCTTGAACTTCCAGCTTTTCGAATTAAAAACCCACAATTTATTGGTAACGAAGGCAACCACAACACCCGCAAACCAAGCCACTACATTATTAAAAATATGATGTTCGCCACCCACAATATGGGAAACTATAAGAAATGTACCTGCGTTTGCAATGGTGGTCAAAACACCAAATAAGGCATATAATATAAACTCTTTTTGCTTAATGCAAAGTGCTTTAATCTTCTCTTTCATTCTTACCCAAATGCTCCTTCAAAACATAGATAGGTCTGTTTTTAACCTGCATATAGATTTTTGAAAGGTATTCACCCAAAAGACCCAGGCAGAAAAGTTGTATTCCCCCAAGGAACAACACCAGAACCACAATTGTAGCGTAACCGGGTACAACAATACCGAAAAACAGTTTTTGAAAAACAACAACCAACAAATACAAAACTGATGCAAAAGAAGTTGCAAGACCGATGCCTGTAACAAACTTCAATGGAAATGTTGAAAATGAAATAATACCTTCAATAGCATATTTTAATAGTTTTATAAAATTCCACTTAGATTTACCGAATCTACGTTCTTCGACAGTATAGGGAATATACTTAGTATTAAATCCGACCCAACTGAAAATACCCTTTGAAAAACGGTGATACTCACCCATATCAAGTATAGCATCGACCATATTACGTTTCATAAGACGGAAATCGGACGCACCATTAACAAAATCCACATCCGCAATTTTATTAATCACCTTATAGAAACCGGATTTAACCACAGTCATAAACTTACTTTCTTTGCGGTTCTCCTGATATGCTGTAACGCAATCTATTGAGTCATCCTCACTCATTGCCTTGAGCATTTCAATAACTACCTCGGGGCGTTGTTGTAAATCCGCATCAATGATACAGACCAAATCCCCTTTTGCGTGGGAAAGTCCCGCAAAAATCGCAGACTCTTTACCAAAATTACGGCTGAAAGTAAGTACCTGTACTTTATCAGGGTTGTTTTCATAAATAACCTTAAGGTTTTTACGGGTGTTATCTGTACTGCCGTCATTGATAAAAACTATTTCATAATTACCAACTAAGCCCTCAAAGGCTCTTTGAGTTTCGTCAAAAAACAATTGGACATTTTCTTCCTCATTAAAACAAGGAACAACCAACGACAACTTCATTTACAACCCTCCTTGAGAACACATATTGATTATTATAACACAAGTATATATATTTTTTCAATACGGACACAAAATTTTACATTTTTTATTCCTTTACAAATAAACGTAATTGATGTAAAATATGCTCATATCATTGGAGGTGAAAAATATGAAAAAAGACCACTCTCAGAAAGCAGCTGAACTGTTTGTAAATGGTTGCAACTGCTCACAGGCAGTATTTGTGGCTTTCGCGGATGATTGCGGTATTGACGAAAAAACCGCTATGAAAATTTCCTCATCTTTCGGTGGCGGTATGGGTAGATTAAGGGAAGTCTGCGGTGCAGTAACCGGTATGTTTATGGTAGCAGGACTTCTGAAGGGATACGATAACACAGACCCAAAAGAAAAGAAAGACGAACACTACAGGTTAATACAATGTCTTGCAAATGAATTTAATGCGGTGCACGGCACATATATTTGCCGTGAGCTTTTGGGAACAATTGGTAAATCATCACCAATATCCGACCCGAGGACTGCAGAGTATTATAAAACCCGCCCTTGCGTAAGATTTGTAATTACTGCATCAAAAATACTTGACAAACACTTCTTCAATGAGTTATAAGTATATTATTATATTATTTTAAAAGGGTGATAATATGGCAACCGGATTAAAAAAGCAATACGGACTTCTAATGGCTATCTGCATGGTTGTAGGTACCGTTGTAGGTTCAGGTGTTTTCTTCAAGGCTCAGACAATTCTTGAAAAAACAAACGGCGATATGCCCATGGGCATTCTCGCTTGGATCATCGGTGGCGCAGTTATGATTTTCTGTGTCCTCGCATTCTGCGTTATGGCTCAACGTTACGAAAAGGTTAACGGTCTCGTTGACTACGCTGAGGCAACAATCGGTAGTAAATACGCCTATATGATGGGTTGGTTCTCTACCACTATTTACACACCTGCAATGACATCAGTTCTTGCATGGCTTACCGCAAGATATTTTCTTACCTTCCTCAAGTCAGTAAATCCCAATTTTATGCTTGTTAGCACAGACCAAGGTTTTGCTCCCGTAAGCAGCTCCGAAACCTTCTTATTTGCCGGATTTATTCTTATCTTTGTTTTTGCGGTAAATACACTCTCTTCAAAGCTTGCAGGCAAGCTCCAGATAAGCGCAACATTCATTAAGCTTATCCCCCTCCTTCTTATGGCTGTCGGCGGTATCATTTACGGTCTTACCCACGATATTACCGGCGCTCCCGTTGAAAACACAACATCAATTCTTGCATCCAATTTCGGCACAGGCACAGGTAACATATCCGTTCTTTTCGGTGCTGTTGTTGCTACAGCTTTTGCTTATGAAGGTTGGATTCTTGCTACATCCATTAACTCCGAAATCAAAAACTCTAAAAAGAATCTTCCTATAGCACTTATTCTTGGCGGTATTATCATTATCGCAATTTATTTGTGCTACTACATCGGTGTTGCAGGTGGTGCTCCCGTTGAAGTACTCAAGGATGCTAACCAAGGTGCTCCTGTTGCTTTCGTCAATGTATTCGGCAACGTTTTAGGTAACATTCTTAACCTCTTTGTTGCTGTTTCCTGCCTCGGCACACTTAACGGTCTTCTTATTGGCTGTATACGTGGTATGTACTCTATTTCAGTACGTAATATGGGTCCCAAGGTTAAGCTTATGAAACAGGTTGACCCCGCTTCGGGTATGCCCTCAAACTCCTGTATCGTTGGTCTTGTAATTGTTGCCGCTTGGCTTGTTTACTTCTACGGTGCAAACCTTGCTCCCACAGGTTGGTTCGGTAAATTCAACTTTGACTCATCCGAGCTTCCCATCATCACAATCTACGCTCTTTACATTCCTATGTTCATTATGTTTATGGTTAAGGAAAAAGGATTGAACCCATTAAAGAGATTTGTTTTACCTGTTATGGGTATTGTCGGCTCAGGCTTTATGGTATTCGCCGCCATTTATTCACACGGATACCTTCCCTATATTACTGCTAAAGAAGCAGGTCAAGGATTCTCCTGTCCTGTTCTCTTCTACCTTATTGTATTCGCAGTTATTATGGCAATCGGTTTGATTGTTATGAAGCCTAAAAAAGCAAAATCAGAATAATTATACTAAATAAAGAAGCGAATGGATTTTCATTTGTAATTCAGTCGGTTCTTTTTTTTTGTCATTTAACT
>JAZNVE010000178.1:0-16476 GCA_045592665.1 Acutalibacteraceae bacterium | reverse complement strand
CTTTTTGAAAGATATAAATTTGACGGAAAAAGTATTGTAACTAAAAGAATATTGAAGACAAAAAGGATTGAAATCCCTGCAAATGCTGTTTTTCTGATTACTACCGCTTTGGATACCAACAATAATTATACAAGCAACTCCCATATTGTTCATATAATTGAGGGGGATGCCCATAGTGTTTCAGAAAAAATGTATGAAGCCACCTCTCCTTTTGAGAACTATAATTTTTTCAAGCGAGTGTTAAAGATTAGCATTTATGACAATGAATTTGTAAAAAACAAATTTGGTGATAAATGGTTGTTTTCATTTACATATGACCCGGTAAGTACGATTAGAATTTTTCAACAACAAAAACGACAGGTTATTATAGCAGAATCGTTGTTGCCGTCAACTCCCATTAAAGAAGATGGTTTTGAGCTTTTCGTTAATCGAGGACATTGATTTTAAGTTTATAGTTGTTTTTTAACACAAAAAAGAGTTGCCGTTGGGCAACTCTTTTACTTTAAGTCAAACAATTTCTTTGCGTTTTCACTTGTAATATCAAGCACTGTCTGCGGGTCGATGCCCTTAATTTCAGCGATCTTTTCGGCTATATAGGGAATATATCCTGAGTAGTTTCTTTTGCCTCTGAAAGGTACGGGAGCCATATATGGGCAGTCGGTTTCCAAAAGAAGTCTGTCAAGTGGTAGCATTTGGGCAACCTCAACGGCTTTACGTGCATTTTTAAAAGTGAGGGCTCCTCCAAGACCGATATACATACCTAATTTTAAGATTTCTTCCGCAGTTTCGGGACTACCCGAAAAGCAATGAAGTACACCTCTGGGTTTGTGCTTTTTAAGGATTTCCAAGGTATCTCCGTGAGCCTCGCGGTCGTGTACGATTATGGGTAAATCCAACTCTTTTGAGAGTAAAATCTGATTTTCGAAAAGTTCTTTTTGCTTTTCTTTAGTATCCTGTCGCCAATAGTAATCGAGACCTATTTCACCTATTGCAACGCACTTTTCATTAGTTGCGAGATTTCTGATAATTTCAATATAGTTTTCAGGAATTTTATCCGCTTCCTCGGGGTGAATACCGCAAGCGGCGTAAATATAGTCATATTTATTTGCAAGATCAACTGAAAAAACAGAACTTTCAATATCCGCACCGCAGTTTATAACTCCACAAATGCCCGACTCCCTGAGGGAGCCGAGCATATTTTCGCGGTCATCATTAAATGCCTTATCTGTGTAGTGTGCGTGTGAATCAAAAATATTTTTATACATCAACTTAACTGTGTACCTGCAGGAAGTCCCTCAACAAATGCAACTTTAACATCGTCTTCGGTAATTTCACCTGCAAGAATCATACCGTGGCTTTCAACACCGCAAAGGGTTCTGGGTGCAAGGTTTGCAACAACAATAACCTTTTTGCCGATAAGGTCTTCGGGGCTATACCATTTAGCAATACCCGAAGCAACTGTACGGGGTGTTTTAGTGCCGTCATTGAGAGTTAATTCAAGAAGTTTCTTTGCACGTTTAATGGGTTTACAGTCAACGACTTCGCAAACACGGAGTTCAACCTTTGCAAAATCATCATAGTTGATTTCTGCAAGACCTACGATTTCCTCTTCTTCCTCTTCTTCGGGAGTAGCGAGGGAAGCCTCGATTTCAGCAAGAGTCTTTTCTGCGTCAAGACGTGAGAAAAGGGGAGTTGCAGTACCTACACTGTCACCCGCTTTAAGTGCGCCGAATGTAGCGATAGAGTCAAGAGTATTGATATCAGTACCGATTTGCTCAAGAATTTTGTCGCTTGTTTCGGGCATAAAGGGTTTAAGAAGAATTGCAATGAAGCGGATTCCCTCAAGAAGATTATAAAGGACTGTACCAAGTCTTGCTTTCTTTTCTTCGTCCTTGGCAAGTGCCCAGGGCATAGTTTCGTCGATGTATTTGTTACAACGTTTTGCAAGGTCAAAAATCTTTGAAAGAGCATCGCTTACCTTGTAGGTATCAAGGAGCTTTGTAACTTCGGGAAGAGTGTTGAGAGCCATTGAAATAAGCTCATCGTCAATATCCTCTTTAACGTCAGAGGGTTGGATAACACCGCCGAAATACTTGTTGTTCATAGCAATTGTACGGTTAACAAGGTTGCCGAGGGTGTTTGCAAGGTCGGAATTAAAACGTTCAATAATTGTTTCGTAGGTGATTGTACCGTCCTGTGCGTGGGGCATTTCTGAAAGAAGGTAGTAACGCACCGCGTCAACACCAAAACGGTCACAAAGGTCGTCGGCGTAAATAACATTACCGCGTGACTTACTCATTTTGTCATTACCTGAAAGAAGCCAGGGGTGACCGAAAACCTGTTTGGGAAGGGGCTCACCAAGTGCCATAAGCATAATGGGCCAATAAATAGTATGGAAACGAAGAATATCTTTACCGATAATATGAACATCCGCAGGCCAGTATTTGTTATACATTTCTGACTGGTTTTCGGGGTCATAACCAAGACCGGTAATGTAGTTAAGGAGTGCATCAACCCAAACATAGATAACGTGCTTTTCATCACCGGGGAAAGGAATACCCCATTTGAAGGTTGAACGTGAAATGCATAAATCCTGAAGACCGGGTTTGATGAAGTTGTTAATCATCTCTTTTTTACGGCTTTCGGGGTAAATGAAGTTGGGGTTGCTCTCGATATATTCTTCAAGTTGTTTCTGATATTTGCTCATTTTGAAGAAATATGCTTCTTCTTTTTCTTTACGTACTTCTCTGCCACAGTCGGGGCATTTACCGTCTACAAGCTGACTGTCTGTGAAAAAGCTTTCGCAGGGTACACAGTACCAACCCTCATACTCGCTCTTATAAACATCGCCTTTATCAATGAGCTTTTTGAAAATTTTCTGTACGGATTCTTCGTGCTCCTTGTCGGTAGTACGTATAAATTTATCATAGGTTGTGTTAAGGCAATCGCAGATATCTTTGATTTCCCCTGCAACCTTGTCAACGTATTCTTTGGGTGAAACACCTGCAGCAGCAGCGTATTCCTCAATTTTCTGACCGTGTTCGTCAGTACCTGTCTGGAAGAAAACGTCATAGCCTTGCATTCGTTTAAACCTTGCCAAAGCATCGGAAAGCACGATTTCGTAAGAGTTACCGATGTGGGGTTTACGCGAAGTGTACGCAATAGCAGTAGTAATGTAATAAGGCTGTTTGCTCATTTTCTTATCTCCTAATCTTATTAGATATTCCACCTCTCGAATGGGAGAGGTGGTTTATAGTTATTGTATTATAGTATTATTCGCTCTTTAAGTCAAGTTTAACCTTGCCTATACCCTTAGCGTCAATAGTAACTGTAATGTCACCCTTTTCGCCGTTTGTTCTTATCCAGAATGCTCTGTCACCGCCAATAAGGGGGAATTCAGAGGGTCCGATGATTTTAGCGGCACCCTTTACAGTAACCTTAACGGCACTGTCTGCGAAAGGTACACGGTTGTTGTTCTGGTCAAGAGCAACAATCTGGATACGGGTTGCATCGTATGTGTCACCCTCACGGAGTGTGTCACAATCGGCTTTAACGTCAAGGTGAAGGTCCGTAACGGCAGTTCTTGTGACTGTTGCAACACATTTACCGTCAATATAGCCCTCGAAAGCGTAGGTAATCTGTTCATTACCCCAACCGCCGATATACTTTGTAACTATGTCGAACATTCTGTTAAAGGGGATTTTACCCACAACCATCGCAGCACCCGCTTTAAGGAACTTTGAGGGAGGTAATTTCCATTGCTTTGTCTGTGCGGCAACGAGAGTATCGGTAAGAAGAGCCGCCGCTTTGGGGTCAAGGCCATCGTCAGTAGTGAGTGCGTCACCGATAAAGTCGGAGGCAATCATAGGGGGATGGGGAAGATTCTTGAATTTAGAACTATCGGGATAAATTGTACTTGTGTACTTGCCGTTTTTGTAAAGTTTTACGTAATCGCAGTTGGTAAATACCCATACATCGCCTATTGTTCCGCCGGGATGTTCACCGATATCCATAGCGGATGAAACTTCAAGGAAGGGTTCATCCTCTCTCTGTGAGCGGTAAATTGCCGCACCGAGTTTGGGCACACGGAACATATCCGTAACACCATGGTAGCAGATTCTGTCACCGCTACCGAAGTCCTTGTGGGTGTTGTAGTCCGCCATACACCAACCGATTGCACCGCTTGTTCTGGGGTTACCGAAAGCGGAATTAAGAACTCTTGTGTGTCTGAGTGCGTGTTCTGTTCTTACGCCCTCTTTGTCAAAGCTCTTAGTGGGGAACATATGACCATTATGCTCCGTAACAAGGTAGGGAGCCTTAAGGGACTTTGTAACAAGGACAGGGGGTAAGAGGTTAATAGCACCACCTGAATGAATAAAGTCATTCATTGTGTAAACATCTTCAAGAAGATGGCTGAAGGGCATATTTCTTACACCGCCGGTCTGACGGGTATTGTCAAGGTCTCTTGCAACGCGGTTTGTTTCGGCGTAGAATTCGTCACAGTCAAGACCCTCGTTAACGCGAACGCCCCAAAGAATAACTGAGGGGTGGTTTCTGTCGCGAAGAACCATTCTGTGTACGTTATCGAGGCAGATATCACGCCATTCACCCTCACCAAGATACTGCCAAGAGGGCATTTCGGTAAATACAAGAAGACCGATTTCATCACAACGGTCAAGGAAATGGATGCTGTCGGGGTAGTGTGATGTTCTTACGAGGTTTACGCCCAATTCGTATTTGAGAAGGTCTGCGTCCGCTCTCTGAACATTTTTGGGCATTGCGTAACCAACGTAAGGATAACTCTGGTGACGGTTAAGACCGCGGATTTTAATCTTTTTACCGTTAAGGTAGAAACCATCCTTCATAAAACGGCATTCTCTGAAACCGAAACGAACTGAGGTTTCGTCTTTATCATCGAGTTTAATATAAACAGTATAGAGTTTGGGGTTATCAATATCCCATAATGTAACATCGGGAATTGCCCATTTTGCGTTAATTACCTTTCCGTTGAACTGAGTACTTCTTTCACCGATTTTTTCATCGCCGTCAAAAAGGGTGAAGGTAAGAGTACCGCTTGTACTCTCGGAAAGAGTAACGTCAATATCAAGAATCTTTTTAGGTCGAAGAACATTGAGTGTTCTTACGAAAGCGTTATCGATATAAACTTCGTTTACTTCTTCAATCCATACTTCGCGGTAAATACCACCGTAAACAAGGTAGTCAACCACATTACCGAAGGGAGGAATCTCTTTACGCTCGTTTGAGTCAAGCTCAACTACAAGCACATTACCTTTGGCTTTTACATCGTCGGTTATATCAAAGCTGAAGCGGTTGTATGCGCCTTTGTACTCGCCGATAAATTTATCGTTAAGATATACTTTTGAATAAACGGCGGCACCTTCGAAATGAAGAATGTAACGGTTACCCTTTGATTTTTTAATATCAAAGGTTTTACGGTAACAGCTTACAAACTGATATGTTTTTTCGTCAAAATAGTTTAAAGGTAATTCCTTATTTGCGTGGGGGATGTCGACAGTCTGGAATTTACTGTCGTCATAATCTTTTTTAATCATTTCATCTGAAAATACGGGAGAGTATTTCCAACCGAAGTTAAGAGGAAGTGCATTACGCATTTTTAACACCCTTTCCTGATAATAGAGTGAGTGTATTCGAACCCGATATGCCTAAAATGTCCGATTTCACGCACCTTTATTATTTTTTTGTCTCGTAATACGCCATATTTCAAGAGTTTTAACGAGGTTACGGGGAGAAGTGACTGTATTAAACCATATCTGGTTCGAACACACTCACTCTACCCTTTTATTTTATACTATTATAATAAGTATGTCAATAAATGGGTTTTTGTGTTTTCTACTTTACCGTCGATTACTGCATCAAGAAGCATATTTAATGTTTTACCCACATCTTCGCCCGTGATACCTGTTTCAATAATGTTGCTACCCGTTACAGCAAGGTCTTTTAAAGTACAACATTCGTTGTTTTCTTCAATTTCTTTAAGCCATTGTAGTGTTTGTGCCGTGCCCTCGCTAATATCCCTGTATTCTTCGCTCAAAGCACCGCGGTCACTCTTCTTGATTACAAGAAGCGTACGTATATCATCGGGAGTCTTTGTCTTTAAATGATGTTTTAATTGTATTTTGGTCTCAGGTGGTTCAAAATCGTGGCAACCTACAAGGAATGAAACGCGGTTTATTGTCTTTTTATCAAATTTAAGTCGGGTGAGAATTTCCTTTGCCATTTCACCGCCGACAGTTGCGTGATTTTTAAAGGTACTGTCGCCCTTTTCGTTTAATTTATGAGTTGGGATTTTACCTAAATCGTGTAAGAGCATTGTAAGACGTAAAATTCTGTCTTGAGGGATTGTATCAACTGTGTGACATATATGCTCCCATACATCATAAGCGTGTTTTTTCCCGTATTGCGTGAAATTTACCGCAGGTTCAATTTCGGGAATGAAAACCGCAAACACGTCGGGATATTCCATAAGAATATTAAATGCATTTTTACCGCATATAAGCTTTGAGAATTCGATATTTATCCTCTCGGCGGAAATATTCTTTAAAAGATTACGGTTCTGATGAATTGCTGCAGCGGTATGGGGCTCAATACTAAAACCTAAAACGGATGCGAAGCGTAAGGCTCTTAGAATTCGTAAACCGTCCTCGTTAAATCTTTTGTCGGGGTCGCCTACGGTTTTTATTATACCATTATATATATCTTCTGTACCGCCGTACAAGTCCACCATACCTATATTATAATTGTATGCAAGTGCGTTTACGGTAAAATCCCTACGTGCAAGGTCGTTTTTTAAATCCGCAGTGAAAACTACATCCTCAGGATGTCGGTTGTCATTGTATTCACCGTCTATACGAAAAGTTGTAATCTCGTAGGGCTTGTGGTCCATTATTACTGTAAGTGTCCCGTGTTTAAGACCTGTATCAACAGTTTTATAGTCTTTAAATAGACTTTTTGTTTCATCAGGTTTCGCGGAAGTGGTAATATCCCAGTCTTCGGGCGAAAAACCCATAAGACTATCCCTTACTGCACCGCCAACACAGTAGGCTTCGTGACCTGCACCCTGTAATATATTCAGAATTGTTACAACATTCTGGGGTAATTTAATTTCCATTTTTTAACTCCGAGGTTTTATTTTACTTATATTATGGCTTTTTTAGGGTTTTATGTCAATAAATAATTACAAAATGCAAGAATACGCCCCAAACAAGCCCCTAAATGTTACAGTTTGTAATTTTTGCATTTCCTACAAAATAAGGGGTGGTTGGCTTGTGCCATTTTCGGATAAGAACACAAAATATGGGGTGAAATGAGATTTTCTGTTCAAAACCTTTGTGAAAAGTGTACAAAAAGTGTTTTTTATTTTATTTGACTTTTAAAATAAGTTGTGTATAATACCTTTTGCCATAGGATAACTACGGCATTTTTGCCGACGATATTGTATCGAACCCAGGCAATTCGGTACGTTATTGTTGACAAAACTGCCTACAACGGCAGCTTTTTGAATCCCTATATAAAGGAGTAGGGGCGTCAATTCGGAAAGTTGCTTGTCTAAGGAGATTTATACCATGACATTCAGAAAAATAGGCGAAACAGCCGTGGCTTCGCCCCTCAGAAGAGTAGCTCTCTTCTTTATGGCGGCTTTGTTCTTTGTTTCTGTCACAGCGTTCGCCGTACCGCCCGTAATGTACGATGTAACAATTTACGACGGTACATCAGTTGTTGTTGTCACAACTGCCGAATCCGATGCGGATGAAATTCTTGCTAATGCGGGAATCACAGTTAATGAAGCATACGGCGACAGTGTGAACTACTCAAAATTCACAGGTGAAGACGGCAGCAAAATTTTTATTAAACGTGGCGTTAAGGTTAACATTGAAAACTTTGACGGTACAACACATACCATCTATACTTCGGGTACAGTCAGCGATGCTATCAAAGCCGCAGACATCACACTTCCCAAGGGTACTGCGTTAAACTACGCAGCGGACCAGATTCTCGAAGACGGTATGACAATCGAGATTTACGACATTTATAAAGTTGTAATTAAAGCAGACGGTAAGGAATTTACCAAAGTCGTTTCAGGTAAAACGGTAGCAGATGCTCTCAATATGGCAGGTGTTACACTTTCAGGTGAAGATTTCTCTGAACCTGCAGTAACAACACTTCTTAAGAAGAATATGGCTATTGAGGTATTCCGCGTAACTGTTGAGGAACGAACAGAAAACCAGGTTATCAAACATGAAACCGAGTATTCTTACAACGACTCTCTTTACAGAGAGGACAAAAAGGTTCTCGTTGAGGGTGTGGATGGTGCGAAGGCAATCATTTACGAAGACCGCTATATTAACGGCGAACTCAGTTCAACAACTGTTGTTTCCGAAAATGTAGTCAGCGAACCCACAACAGAGCTTATTGAGGTTGGTACAAAGGTAAGAAAGAATGCGTACCCCTCATCAATTCCCGTAGGTAAACCCATCAGTGAGATGGCAATGCCCTCATACCTTCAGATAGGTTCAGACGGTATTCCTACAACATATTCATCAGTGATTAATGCTAAGGCTACTGCATACTGTATTCCCGGCGGTATTACCTCCACAGGTAAACGTGCTCAGACAGGTTATATTGCAGTTGACCCCAAAGAAATTCCGTATGGCACCGAAATGTATATTGTTTCTGCAGACGGCAAATACGTTTACGGTTATTGTATAGCCGCTGATACAGGTGGCTTTATATACAGCGTTGACTGGACAGTTGACTTGTATATGAATTCAGAAGCACAATGTGTAAATTGGGGTAGAAGAGACATTATCATTTACGTTTTATGATGAAACAAAACTCTGAAAGCAATCAGCTTTCAGAGTTTTTTGTTGTATTTTTATCTTTTTTAGCAATGCAATATGTAATACAATCAACCTCCGCAGCACCGCAAATCATAAGAGTTTTGGCACATTCACTAAGGGTTGACCCCGTAGTTTTAATATCATCACATAAAAGAATACGAGCACCGTGTATTTTTTCAAAATATTTTGGATTTACCTGTATTGAACCTAAGAGATTACCCGAGCGCATACTTTCGTTAAGGGTGTGTTGTGGTTGGGTTACTGCGGTTTTAATCAACAAGTTTTCAAAGGGGATATCAAGTTTTTCCGAAAGGTTTTGGGCTAAAAGTTCAGCCTGATTATATCCCCGTTCTTTATGTTCCTTTTTGTGAGACGGTACAAATGTACAAAAATCAAAGTCCATTTCCCCGTAATGCTTTTTAAAGGTTTCAGCCATATCCTCGGCTAAGGTAGGTACAATATATGTATCTTTATTGTATTTAAGGCGTTTAATAGCCTTTTTGGCGGCACCCGAATAATAGTACGGGGCACATACACGCATATATTGTTGTGCTTTTTTATTACAAATGCAGTCCGCAACCGAATAACCGCATTTAAAACACACGTCGCCCTCAATCCGATGAATTTCGTTTTCACATTGGGGACAGATGTTTTTTCTCACATCAACAACCGTTTTACAGTAACGGCAACGGCTTGTGTAGAGAATTGTATATATAAGTTTTTTGAGTTTTTTCATAATTTAAAAACCATTTTTCAAAAAATGAGCAAGGGCAGAGTAACGTTTTGCTTTACGGTCATTCTGAGTCATTGTGTCAAGCATCTGTGCACTACCTACTGTTACGAGCATATCCTTTGCTCGTGTTACGGCGGTGTATAAAAGATTACGGTAAGCGAGGTTTGGTACAATGTTTATTGCGGGAATTACAACCGCCTTAAATTCGCTACCCTGACTTTTATGGACGGTTATGGCGTAAGCAAGTTCTAATTCCGAAAGATATTCACCGGGAATTACCGCAACTCTACCGTCAAAATCCACCGTTGCAAGTGCGGTTTTAGTGTCAATGGCGGTTAAAATCCCAATATCACCGTTAAAAATACCGTTACCTTTTTCGGTGGGGCTTTCCCATTCGATATTATAGTTATTCTTGACCTGCATAACCTTGTCCCCAACGCGGAAAAGTCGACCGGCAATAATCATTTCATTTTTTTCGGGACTTTTGGGGTTCAGAACGTTTTGTAAAAGAGTGTTAAGGTTTACTGTACCCGTTTCGCCCTTTTTGGAGGGACAAATAACCTGTATATCTGAAAATGAGTCCCATTTATAAGCCTTGGGTAAACGCTCTGCGCAAAGCTCCGTTACGGTTTGCGCCGTAAGTGTGGCGGAGGGTCTTTCAAGATGGAAAAAGTCCTTACCGTCGTTGGTTAAGTCGGGGGTTTCGCCACTGACAATTCTGTGGGCGTTGGTTATTATTTTACTTTCCATAGCCTGACGGAAAATCTGTGAAAGACAAACAACGGGTAAAACATCGGATAAAATCAAATCCTGTAAAACATTACCCGCACCCACAGGGGGTAACTGATCGCTGTCGCCTACGAGAATTAATCGGCAACCTAAGGGTAATGCTTCAAGTAAACTTGCGAAAAGATGTATGTCAATCATAGAAAGCTCGTCAAGAATAAGAGCATTACATTCTAAGGGATTATTAATGTTTCGTCTGAAAACAGGTCTGTCATCCTCGTCCCATTCCACTTCTAAAAGTCGGTGGATGGTTTTTGCGTCCATTCCCGTAACCTCGCTCATACGCTTTGCGGCTCTGCCCGTAGGGGCGGCGAGGGCAACATCAAGATGTTGACGTTCAAAAATATTTATAATGCCTTTGATAGTTGTGGTTTTACCTGTACCCGGACCGCCCGTTAAAACCAAAAGTCCTTTTTTTGCAGCGGTGGCAATGGCAATACGTTGTTGAGTTTCGTAGGTAATACCGTTTTTAGATTCTATATCGTCAATCCAATCCGCGAGCTGTGGAGCACCGGGAGGCGGGAAATTAGCAATAATAGATATTCTTTCGGCAATTTTTCTCTCGGCGAGATAAGCCGAAGGCAGGAAAAGAAAATCCTTACCGTCAATAGTGTGTGATTTTAAATGTGCCGTGGAAATTAGTTTATCTATGGTTATATCAATTTCATCCTGAGTGACCTCAAGTAAATCGGATGAAGGCTTCAGGAGCTTTTCACGGGGAATACAGGTGTGTCCGCGGTTTGAAGAATTATAACGCATTACGTGGAGTATACCCTCGCGGATTCTGAAATCCGGGAGGGGCTTTTTATCCAATTTTGACTCAATACTTTCAGCACGTTCAAAACTTATCCCAAGTCCCATTGAACAAAGACAATAGGGGTTTTCCTCTATTTGCTTAACGGCTTGTATACCTAATTTCTTGAATATTCTTATACATTCCGATGGTGAAAAACCGTATTTTTCAAGTCCCATCATAACTGAACGCATAGCATATTGACGTTTGAATTCTTCGCCGATGGTTTTTGCCTGTTCTTCGGATATTCCTTTAATTGCGGAAAGTCTTTCGGGTTCGTCTTCAAGAATATGGAGTGTATCAGTACCGAAATGTTCAATAATTGACATTGCCTTTTTAGGACCGATACCCCTGATAACACCCGAGGCTAAGTATTTATATATCTGCTCGGTAGTTTCGGGCATACAACGAGAAAAGGCAGTCACTTTAAATTGCCTGCCGAAAGAGGGATGAGTTGTATATGTGCCCGTAAGAGTTACACTTTCACCTGCGCTGACACCGGGCATAACACCCACTGCGGTAAGATAATCGTTATCAACGGAAATATCAAGTACCGTGAAACCGTTGGCATCATTCTGGAATGTAACTTCTTCAACCACACCTGTTATCTGGGTTTCTTCGTAATTCATAGTAAAACTCCGCATATATTCATTGGAATTGATAAGATAATTGTATCACAATATCAAAATAATTGCGATATTTTTGGTAGATATTTTTTGAGTTTAAAATTGAAATGTATATTGGTGTATGATAATATGTAAATAACACTATATTTCCGGAGGGATTTATATGAAATACACTCTTAATAAAGTAAACCACTACGATTTCAAAACAGTAGAAATCGGAAGACTTGCACCCAGAGCATACGCAATTCCACATTCAAAAAGGGAAGATGCAGTAAACTCAGACTATAAAACCGAGCGTTATAACAGCGATATTGTTACTGTTCTTTCAGGTGAGTGGGAGTTTAAATATTATAAGAAAAAATCAAAGCTTCCCGCAACCCTTGATACAAGCAAGGTTAAATTCGATACTATAAATGTTCCTTGTACCTGGCAGAGAACAGGTTACGAAGAACCTGCATATATTAACTGTCCTTATAGCTTTGACCCCAGAGCATTTGGTCTCCCTAAGGGTGAGGGTGTAAAACCACCGGAGCTTCCCGAGGAATTTTCCTGCGGTATTTACCGTAAAGTTATAAATATTAATGACCTTAACAAAAACTACATTCTTACATTCCTTGGTGTTACACCCTGTGTTGATTTATATGTAAACGGTGCTTTTGTAGGTTATGGAGAAACGGCTCACAATTCCTACGAATTTGATATTACAAAATACCTTAACGAGGGCGATAACGAAATAATCGTTGTAGTTTTCAAATGGTGTACAGGCTCATATCTTGAGGCTCAGGATATGTTCAGAGAAAACGGTATTTTCCGTGATGTGCTTCTTTATACCTACGATAAAGCCTATATCAATGATTTTCAGGCAATTGCCGAGAAAAAAGGCAAGAAATATAACCTTAACATAGAAACCGAAATTAAAGGAGCTATTGCAGATACTAAGATTAAAGCGGAGCTCTATGACGGTGCAACTCTTATGGCAGAGGATATTGTTGACGGTGCCGAGAAAAACGCTATTACCTTTAAGGGTCTTAATGTAGAGGAATGGAGTGCGGAAATTCCCCGACTTTATGAGCTTTACATAACCCTTTATAACGATAAGGGCGAGGTTATGACTATCCGTCAGTATGTTGGCTTCAAAAATATTGAAATCAAAGATGCAGTTTTCTATTTCAACGGTAAAAAGATTAAGCTTAAAGGCGTAAACCATCACGATACTCACCAGACCAAGGGCTACGCAATGGGCTTTGAGGACCTTATTAAGGACGTTGAGCTTATGAAGGAGTTTAACGTTAACTGTGTGCGTACCTCTCACTATCCTCCCGACCCGTTCTTCCTTGAGCTTTGTGACCATTATGGACTTTATTGTGTTGACGAAGCGGATATCGAAACCCATGGTATATGGGATTTGGGTTGCGAAGGTGGCGAAATCAGCCATAAGCTGAAATGGGCACCCCGTTATATGGACCGAGTAAGAAGAATGTATTTCCGTGACCGCACACATCCTTCAATTATTATGTGGAGCCTTGGTAACGAGTCCTGGGGCTACAAATGTCACGACAAATGCTACGAAATGCTCAAGGAGTTGACCGATATTCCCGTTCATTATGAGGGTGTTTGCAGAACAAGACGTTATCATTATGACGTATTCTCCGAAATGTACACCCATCAGGATGATATGATAAAAATCCGCGACAGAAAACGTGGCAAGAGGTATCAGGAGGTTCCTTTCTACCTTTGCGAATATTGTCACGCAATGGGTGTTGGCCCCGGTGCTCTTGAAGAATATATGCAGATTTTCTACTCCGACGATATCTTTATGGGCGGTTGTATCTGGGAATGGGCGGACCACTCAGTTCTTCACGACGGAACAGACAAATATAAGTATCAGTATACCTATGGTGGTGACCACGGCGAAAAGCTTCACGACGGTTGCTTCTGTGTTGACGGTCTTTTCTATCCCGACCGCACACCCCACACAGGTGCTTACAATATGAAGGTTGCCTATCGCCCTATAAGAGCAACTAAGCTTTCGGGCAATAAGCTTACCCTTCTTAACACAAACAGATTCCTTGCAAGTGATGGTATTGAGGTTTATTGGGAATATCAGGAAAACGGCGAAACCGTAACCTGTGGTTCATTTGTTGCCAATATTGCACCTGAAAAGGAGTGCACATATAAGCTTGACTTACCCAAGGTTAATTACGATAAAAACACATATCTTAACCTTATTTACCTTAAAGGTGATTTTGAGGTTGCCACAGAACAGCTTACTCTTTCCGAGGCATCATTTATTCAACCCACCCTTGAAATGGGTAAGGTTTCAATAACTTCCGATTCCGAGGTTATTACGGTTAAATACCCCGAAGGTGCAATTGAATTTTCTGAGGAAACGGGCGAAATGCTTTCATATAAGGCTAACGGAGTAAGCGTACTCAATAAAGAGCCTGTTTCTCATAAAGGCTTCCTTCTTAATATTTCAAGAGCATATGTGGATAATGACAGACATATTATCGATGAATGGAATTCACATAATCTCAACAATCCCCGAATTGTTCTCGAGGACCTTAGTGCAGAGGTTAAGTCCGGCGTTGCATCCGTAAGCGAGTATTTTACAATTTACGGCAAAGATGATGCATTATTCAATGCAAATGTACTTTACATAATCGGTGCAAACGGCGTTGTGGATATTGAGGTTGCTATGGCTCCCGCAGAGGATAGTACGGAGAAATTCTTTGATATTCCTCGTTTGGGACTTACCTTTGAAGCGGATAAGAAGTTCTCGGAAATTGAGTATTTCGGCAGGGGCGAAAAGGAGAATTATAACGACTTCAATATGCACGCTCCCGTGGGACTGTACTACGCTAAGGTTAAGGATGAACACGAGCCATATATCCGTCCTCAGGATAACTCAAACCATTCGGACGTTTCATACCTTAAATTAAAGAGTGAAAAGGGCGAGGAAATTCTTATTTATTCCGATAGAAAGTTCAATTTCAACGTTCATAACTATACTCAGGAAACTCTCGATAAGGCAAATCACAGAGAAGATATAATTGACGAGAAAACAACCTTTGTTACTATTGACGGTTATACAAAGGGTACAGGTACGGGTAGTTGCGGTCCTGCAACCCTTCCTCAGTACTCAATTGATGCTTCCAAGGAGCTTACCTTTAATTTCGTGATAGCACCTTCTAAAAATAAGTGAGGCAATATATGAATGTCAGTAAAAAAGTTGTAAATTACAACGATAAACTTTTTAAAGAAATATTGTCACTTCGTCGTCAGGTTTTTTGCGACGGAAGTGGTGAAAAATCAACATATATTAAGGATGCCCGTGATGTAACGGGCATCCATACAGGTTTTTTTATCAATGATATAATAGTCGGTTGCGGTAGTCTTTATGATAACGGTAACGGAGAATTTGAAATTTTCGGGGTAGCGGTAAAAGAGCATTACAGACATTTCGGTATGGGCTCCGAAATAATCGAATTTCTTAAATCTAAGGGTAGGGAGCAGGGTGCTAAAGCATTTACTGCCCAGTTACCCCTTGATGTATTGCCGTTCTTTGAGAAAAACTCTATGCCCAAACTCGGTGTACCTGTTACTAAAAACGGTAAAAAGTATATTAAATGCACTGAAAATCTCGTGTTTGATGGTGTCGATTGGGTTCAATTCGGCGGTGAATATCACGCGGTTATAGTCCGTGAGGATTTCGATGTTTCTAAAAAAGCACCTGCCGAGCTTTTTGTAAGTGGTCTTGGTTTTTGCGATATTTACATTAATGGCAAATGCATAAGCGACAGAGTTCACGCACCCGCATGGACCAATTATAAAAAGTTTGATACCCCGAGTATGGAATACCCCATTTTTGACACTATGACCACCCGTATACTTTACGAGAAAATTGATGTATCTAAGTTTTTGAAAAAGGGTAAAAATACAATAGTTTTCCATATTGGCGGTGGTTGGTTCTGTCAACGTGAATGTCCCAATGAGGGTGTTAAACCCTATGGAGATTTACTTCTTTGCTATAAAATTTTGCAGGGTGAAAATATACTCGCTTCAAGTAACGAGAATACAAAGTATAAAAAATCCTTCGTGAAAAGAGCCAGCCTTTATTACGGCGAGGACCAGGATGCACGTCTTGGTGGCTACGATTTCTCAGATATTACTGAGGATATAAGCAACTGGAGTAATGCAGATGTTGTAAAAGCACCCGTTTCCTTGTTGGAGGAGCAGACCTGCAGTCCCGATAAGGTTATAAGAAAACTTAAACCCAAGTGCATTTTCCGTAAGGGTGACTATGCCATTTACGATATAGGGGAAAATATTTCGGGTTACCCCGTAGTTGAGTTTATTGAAGATGCCTATACCGGCGAAAGTTGTACTTTGCGTTTTGCCGAGGAACTTAATGAAGAGGGCGGACTTAACTTCCATTCTGCAGGCGGTGAATTCCGTATGCAGAAGGATACCTACATTTATGACAATAAATGTAAAGAGTTTTATCCTCGCTTTACATGGCACGGAGCAAGATATTTTGATGTGCTCGGCAGAGTCAATGTTAAAGAATACAGAGTTGTTCATACGGATATTAAGCCGATAGTTAAGTTTAAATCCTCAAACGAAACTCTTCAGTGGATTTTTGATTCATACGTAAGA